>JAFTII010000007.1 GCA_017457005.1 Alphaproteobacteria bacterium
TGCAATTCTTTGTTTTTCTCCTCCGGAAAGAGTCGCGGCAGCATCCAACATATGATTATCTAATTCAACCCAGCTTAACAATTCACTGACTCTTTTTCTTACTTCCCGCTCATCCATTCCACACACGCGCAAAGGTAACGCCACATTATCAAAAGCGCTTAAATGCTCTAACAATCTGAAATCTTGAAACACTACACCTATACGACGTCTTAAAGATGCCAACCCGTCACGATTCGTAAAATTAATATCCTTACCAAACACACTCATTCTACCGCGACTTGGTTTCTGCGCCAAATACATCATACTCAAAAGAGATGTCTTACCGGCTCCGCTTTTACCGGTCAGAAAATGAAAAGATCCGCGCTTCAATGCTAATTTCACATCACTGAGAACTTCCGGCCCTTGGTCATAACGAATGCCTACATTTTGCATTTCTATAATATTCTGCACATTTTCAGCCACCAAACATCTCCTATCTAATTATCTTTTTTAGAATAATCATAATTATTCTTTTAATAAAGTATTTTTTTACTTTGATTAAACGCTTTTTCATTTTATATTACACCCAGAGGTAAAATAAATGCGTATCTTTTGTCCGCAATGTCAAACAGTTTATGAAGTCAATGATGCTCTCATCCCTGAATCCGGAAGAAAGCTCAAGTGCAGTAATTGTGGAGAAATTTTTCGTTTTGATCGTAATGGCAATAGTGAAAGCATTTCTCCCAAACCGCAAACACAAACTGAACAAGAAGAAATCATTATCAACAATTACGATACGTCAACTGTTATGCCGGATAACAAAGATAACGAACAACTTAGCGAAGAAGAAATCAGTATAAAAGACATTTTTGAACGCCTCAACGAGCAAAGCGAACATCTTTTTCAAGAAGAACAAAAACTTCCTTTCAAACAAAAATTTTTGTTTGAACTTAAAACCATGCTCGGTCTCAACCGCAAAATAAACTTTAAAATCATCGGAATTATTTTCGGCATATTCATAATTCTTACTTTGTATAATTATCGTTATGAAATTGTACGCGCGATTCCTTTTACTAATATTTTTTACAAAATGCTGGCCATAAAAGCTCAAATTCCCGGAGAAGGACTTGAATTCCAAAATGTAAATTGGAACTATATTGACAATAATGAAAATCGTATTTTAGAAGTTAAAGGTTTTATAAACAACCCGACCAACCATACCATAGATATTCCGACCGTACACGTTGAGTTATTAGATAAAAACAGTATGTTGCTACAAAGCATAAATCAAAAACCGACTATCAAATCCCTTAAGCCGGACGAAAGAATTGCTATCGGACTGGTAATTAAAACACCATCTCCTACTGCTAAATATGTTTATATGACATTTATTGAAACCAATTAATGTTTGCGACTTACAATAAAATCAGCTAATTCGCATAACACTTTTGCATTATCACCAAAAATCGCCAATACATTTTTAGCTTCATCAATTAATTGTTGAGCCATCTGTTTAGCCTTATCAAGCCCATATAATCCGACAAAAGTCAGTTTATCTTGCAACGCATCTTTGCCCAAAGTTTTTCCCATTTGAATCTCATCGCCTTCCACATCCAAAATATCATCAGTAATTTGAAAAGCTATTCCTATCTTACGGGAATAAAGCAACAATGCCTGATATTTTTCTTCATCGGCATTCCCTAATATAGCACCGGCTTCACAAGCAAATTTGAGCAAACATCCTGTTTTCATTTCTTCAATATGTCGTATTACATTTTCCGGACTATCAACAGATCCGCAATTTTCCATATACAAATCCAACATCTGACCGGCTACCATTCCTCCAAAAGCCCCGGCAGCCTTTGCTAATTTTTGCACTAGTAAGCACTTAATTTTATCATCTAAAGGATTTTTTTCACCACTAATCAAATCAAAGGCAAAAGTAAGCAAACCGTCTCCGGCCAATATTGCCGTTGCCTCATCAAATTTTTTATGACAAGTAGGTTTTCCTCTTCTCAAATCATCATTATCCATTGCCGGCAAATCATCATGAATCAATGAATAAGTATGTAAACACTCTAATGCAGCAGCCGTAATAAAAGATTTTTCAAAATCAACCCCAAATATTTCTGCTGTCTTCATTACCAAAAACGGACGCAACCTTTTTCCTCCGTTAGCTAGAGAATAAAACATTGCTTCCGCAACTCTTTTTTCCTGACCGGAAACGAATTCAAACAAAGCCGGCAATTTATCATTAAATCTGTTTGAAAATAATTTTAGTTCTGTAATAAAATCAGACATTTTATTCCTCAGGCACCACAAATTCGGAAACTTTAATTTCTCCGCCGTCAACAGCTTCTATCTTTTCTATTTTAAGTTTAGCCGCATTTAATTTTGCTTCACAAAATTGCTTTAATTTCACTGCCTGTTCATAAGCTTCAACGGCATCATCAAGCTTTATTCTTCCACCCTCCAACTCTCTGACAATATTTTCTAACTTATTCAAAGCCTCTTCAAAACTTAAATTTTTAATTTCCTCATTTGTCATCTCAAATTATCTCCTTTTAGACTTTTAATCATATTATATCTATTTTATAATATCAATCATATATCTTGCTTGTATAAAACTTTATCTCCAACCTAAGTATAGGTGTAAATTTGTTATTAATGACTATATTAGCAATAAAATCATTAAGGAGAAAAGCGATGTCATCCCTCAAAATTAAAAATCTTTCTAAAACACTTAAATCAATTGCCAATTATCGTCGTTTGGAAATCTTATACTTTTTATTGGAAAAAGAAAACAATGTCGGTGAATTAGAACAAAAAATGGATTTAAGCCAATCGGCACTATCTCAACATTTGGCAATATTACGCAAAGAAGATATTGTTAAAACCAGAAGACAATCTCAAAGTATATATTATTCTCTAAAAGATAATAATGTGATAAAAATACTGGAATTGCTAAAACAAATTTAATTGGCCAAAATTCTTGCTTTCTGAATTTTCCAATCACGTTCCTTTATGGTCTCACGCTTATCATAAAGTTTTTTTCCGCGTCCGAGACCAAGCTCTAATTTTGCCAGACCATTTTTATCAAAAAACAACTTTATAGCAACCAATGTTGCTCCTTTGCGAGCCAAAGCATTAATTATCGTAATAATTTCTTTATGCTTTAGCAACAGCTTACGCTCTCTTTTTTCGGCATGGCTGGAATATCCTTTATTGGCATATTCTGCAATAAACATATTAGAAATATATATTTCACCGTTTTTTTCCACGCCGAAAGCATCATTAATATTCGCATGTCCCAAACGCAAAGACTTAACTTCTGTACCGGTTAAAACTAATCCTGCTACAAATTTTTCTTCTATCAAATAATCAAAATTAGCTCTCCTATTATGAGCAACCTGACCTGTTGAAATATATTCTGCCTTGTTTTTCTTTTTCATCAATTTATACCTTCTTCACTTCGCAATACAAAGCTCTACGAACCTTATAAGGTAACCCTGCTTTTGCATATTGAGGAGTCACTCTAACAAAATTTTCCCACTCTGCTTTAGCTAACAGAAACTCATCTCTAACTTCCGGAATTACCCAAATACGTTTCTGAGCTTTTAAAATTTCACAACCGTTCAAAGTACAGCCTTTAAAATCATCTTTTTTGATAACTTTCATCAATCTGAATATTTCTTCAGCTTCCGGTGCATAATCCTTTGCACCACACTTTCTCAAAAGCTCAGCTAACAAACGATAACTTATTTCTGAGTGTAAATTTTCAAGATTCACCAGAGAAAATGAAAAAACAGTTTCACTCCATTTTCTAACCTGATTATTAATGATTTTATTAACCTCAAACTCCAAATAATCCCTTGTAAATCTAAGGATTCTAGCTGTATCAGCCAAACGTTTTTCACTTATACCTGTTTTACTTTCCAATTCCGGCAAAAATTTTCTTATTTTTACTCGCAAAAAATCATCACACTGATTAGATTCGTCTTCTACCCAAACAATATTTTTCTCACTTAAATATTTTCGCAAATAATCAGGACTGTCATTTAACTGCGGACGAATAATATATATATCATTTTGTTTTACAATATCCGCCATCCCGCACAAACCGAATAAACCGCTCCCACGTTGCAAACGCAATAAAAATGTTTCAGCCTGATCTCTGCGATGATGTCCTACCGCCAAATATTTAATATCATTTTTTTTACACCATTTGCTTAGCAAGTCATATCTTGCTTTTCTGGCTTCTGCTTCAATTCCTCTTTTGGGTTTTTCCCCTTCCCAAATCAAGATATGATGCTCTATATCATATTTTTTCATCAAATTGGCAACAAATTCTGCCTCTTTTGATGAGCTTGGACGCAATTTGTGATCAACGGTCAATGCAACTATTTTGATTCCACATTCTTTAAGCCTTAAAACCAATGCCAAAGAATCTGCTCCACCGGAAACGCCGACAGCAACAGTTTCATTTTGCAATTGATATTGCTTAAAGAAATCAAGCACTTACTTACACTCCAAAACTTTTGCAAATTCAGCAGCTTTAGCTTTAAGATTTTCTTCAGCTTTTGCAAATTCTGTCGGCAATGTCTTAAACGCCGTACAGGCTTCTTCTTTCTTGCCTAATTCTCGCATTGACATTCCAAGTTTTAGCAAACTATCAGCCCCCTTATTGCCATCTTTGTACTTTTCCAAACCTTTAGCAAATGCAACTGCCGCTTTTGCATAATCTTTCTGAGCATAATAAGCTTCGCCCAACCAATATTGAGCATTTCCGGCCAATTTATCTTCTGGATATTTAGTCATCAAAGAGGTAAATTGTTGAGCCGCCTCTATATGCTTTCCGGCATTAAGATCCGCCATTGCTTGCTTATATATTTCATCTGCTGATTTAGTTTTTACCTCTGGCAAATCATCACCTTTAGAAATTGCACCTCCGGTAATTGATGAAGGCGCTCCTTGCGCCACCGGAGCAGAATAGGTTTTTATCTCATTATTTGTCATTCCCAATCCGGTTCCTTCAAGTGGTTTACCTTCTATCATTCTGAATCTGACATCAAAATCTTTATTCATTACATCAATTCTGTCATTAAGAGCTTTTAACTTAAACTCCATTTCATCAATTTTTCCGACTGCTTGGCGCAAACTCTCATCAAACTGCCCTAATTTTACAGCCACATCTTGAGCAGATGCCGGCGTAATTCCGTCTTGTTGTTCTCTATACAATTTACGTTGCAAAACTTGTATATCTTCACGCAACTGCATTAACTCCGTTTGCACCGCATCTTGAGCATTAGCCGTACATATCGGCAACATCATAACTGAAGATAACAAAAACAGCTTTACAACTTTCATATTATACCCCGCAAATAAAATTTAATTCCACCTTAATTTAATGTAGTTTTTTAATAATAACAAGTGCAAAAAAGCGCACCCGAATAAGGTGCGCTAAATTTCAACTCAACAATCGTGAATTAGTTACCTGCTTTAATAACAGTAACGGCACGACGGTTTTGAGCCCAAGCAGCTTCGTTGTTACCCAATACTGCCGGACGCTCTTTTCCATAAGAAATGGTAGAAATACGAGCAGCATCAACACCTTGAGATACCAAGAATTGTTTTACGGCATTGGCACGACGCTCACCCAAAGCCAAGTTGTATTCACGAGTACCGCGTTCATCACAGTAACCTTGAACAACAACATTTACGTTTTGGTGTTTCTTCAACCATTTAACTTGAGTATCCAAAACTTCTGCAGCATCAGGGCTGATTGCAGAGCTATCAAAAGCAAAGAAAACTCTATCTTCAGCATTTTCCATAAAATCACGAGCCATTTTAGATTCGCATTCGCTGCCACCAAACAAAGAACTCTCACTCAAAGCAGAACAGCCGGAGAGAGCAATGATAGCACAGAATAAACTTAAAAGTTTTTTCATATTATTTTTCTCCATATGGGTTTTAAAATTTGTAATTTCAAAATTACTAATACAGCTTTAACTTAAGCAATAAAAATTTAATTTTCAATAATAAAAACCACAAAACCCAAAAAAATACACATCTTTCTTATTTTTATCGGTATTATGACTTTGTTTTCAAAAATTAAACTATAAAAAATAAATATTCTTTCATTCCGATTCTTAAATACTACTTTAGATTTAAACCACAAAAAAGGTTCATCAATTGATGAACCTTTTTTGCTAAATTACCACTGACGAAGTTTATTGTAAAACTCCTCCAGCTTCTTTCTTTCTTCAGATACTTTATTAGAAATTCCGTTTCTTATACGAATTTCCGTATGTATCGTTTTCACGGTAACCGGATATACGTCTGCAATTTCTGTAAAGCTCTCGTTCAAGAACTTCTTTACATGATTGCATGTCATTGTTCCCCTGAGGATATGTTCCAAAGCCGGAAACAACCTCTCAGCTAACCATATATCTTTTACCGGCGTAGCTCCTTCCTTAAGCCACTCCTGCATAACCGGAGTTGCTAACAATGCACAACACCTCACCATGGTATGAGCATTGCATTTTGAAAGTTTTTCTTCTTCAGCCACAGAAGAAACCAACTCCACTAGCTTCTTCTCGTTACCGATAAGAATTGAATTATCCTTTTCTATACTGGTAACAAAACTTGCAAAACAGCATTTACGCTGCTTAAAGTCCTCTAAACTAAGAGGAAATTCCTTTTGTTTCATTTCCCTAAATTTTTTCAAGGTTAGTTCTGACGTCATAAACATTATAAGGAGTCATGACAGTCTCCTTAGTAAGCTCTTTAACATTAGTAACATCTTCTTGAGCTACTAACATCACCTGTCCATTATCAGGCAGGCAAATCAGACATAATCCATAGTTTCCGTATTGGATCCACCCCATTGTCTTGCATCCGAAAATACAAAACTCCTTAAGCTGAACTTTGTCCAATAGGAGATCTTCAATTATAATCTTAAACGCTTGCTCCACTTTTGAACGACTAAGCTCATCACCATCAATCAAAAGCGTTTCAGTCTGCCAATATCCATTCCTAAAGAACAACCAGTAGGTTGCCGAAAAGAATATTCTCTTACCTTTTTTAAGAGGTGTTCTCTGACTTTTAAACCAAGTCATGGTTCTTTTTGGATTAAAAGATACACTCAGTCCATCACATGTTACTGCGACATACATGATACATCCATCTTCAACCTTGTTTTCAGGATTATTGCAATAATTCTGCAACTCATATCCGTTAACAAAGCGCTCAACTTCTGCCCAATGCGGAAGCTTTTTCTCTTTTTTGCAAGAGATCTGTGGGACACCTGCTATTCTTGGAAGATAGCCGGTCTTCACTAATGGAATGTCTTCTCTCATAATGTTTTGGGTTTTGTGTTTCTCAACTTTATAACTTGGGTTTAGCTGAGAAACTGGTTAAACAATAAATATAAATAATTTTTTTCTACCGATAAGGTAACATTTTAGACAAAATTAGTCAATACTATATTTTATCATCTAATCAAAAAATTTACATTTAATCAAACATTACCACAAAACCGCAGAGAACAATTCAGACAGAGTAAAAATAAAAAGGCTGAAAATTTTAGTGTAGACAAACCTACATGAATTTTCAGCCTTTTGCAATTTTTGCTCTAGATGAGCTTGCATATAAAAAGTTTGATAAAGGCCTATGCTACGAAAGCAATTATGAACAACACTTGCAAATAGTATACCTAAAATCGCAGAAAACAGTTCAGATAGAGTGAAAATAAGAAGGCTGAAAATTTTAGTGTAGACAAACCTACATGAATTTTCAGCCTTTTGCAATTTTCGCTCTAGATGAGCTTGTTATATGCGGTTTTAGCTTGCTTTACGGCAGCAACAACCACCTTCATTCCCACCAACAGTACGAGATTTGCCGAATTTAACAGCAGCTTGAGCTGCAGCCAAACGAGCAACCGGTACACGGTATGGAGAGCAAGATACATAGTCTAAACCAACTTGGTGGAAGAATTCAATTGACTTCGGATCACCACCATGTTCACCGCAAACACCCAAGTGAATATCGGCTCTGGTTTCACGACCTTTACGACAAGCACGAGCAACAAGTTTACCTACACCGTCAACATCAATAGATGCAAACGGATCAGCAACATAAACGCCTTTTGCTCTGTATTCATCTAAGATAGCACCGGTATCATCACGGCTCATACCCAAAGTTGTTTGAGTAAGATCGTTTGTACCAAAACCGAAGAATGCAGCTGATTCAGCGATTTCTTCAGCCATCAAGGCAGCTCTCGGCAACTCAATCATTGTACCAACGATGTAGTTAACTGTAGCACCTTTCTCTGCGAATACTTGCTTAGCTGTGGTATCAATAACATCTTTAACCAAGTCTAATTCTTTCTTAGAACCTGTCAAAGGAACTTCAATTTCAGGAGTTACTTTAACACCTTCAGCTTGGCATTCTAAAGCAGCTTCCAAGATAGCGCGAGCTTGCATTTCTGCAATTTCAGGATATGTAACGGCCAAACGACAGCCACGATGACCCAACATCGGATTTGCTTCATGCAAAGCAGCAGCACGATTCTTAACTTGCTCTAAGCTTACACCCAATTTATTTGCCAACTCTTGCATTTCTGCTTCAGTATGAGGCAAGAATTCATGCAATGGCGGGTCAAGCAAACGAACAGTAACCGGCAGACCATCCATAATTTTGAACAAATCTTTAAAGTCTTGCTTTTGGTAAGGCAACAATTTTGCCAAAGCAGCACGACGACCTTCTTCGGTATCAGACAAAATCATAGCACGCATATCGCCGATTCTGTTTGCATCAAAGAACATGTGTTCAGTACGAGCCAAACCGATACCTTGAGCGCCGAAATCACGTGCCGTTTGAGCATCTTTTGGAGTTTCGGCATTAGCACGAACTTTCAATACTCTGATTTCATCAACCCAGCTCATTAATTTACCGAAGTTACCGGTATTTGTATCAGCTTTAACAGTCGGAATTTCGCCTTCAATAATCTGACCTTTAGCACCGTCCAAAGATACCCAATCGCCTTCTTTAATAACAACACCTGCTTTAGTTGTCATAGTTTTATTAGCATAGTTGATTGTAATATCGCTGGAACCGGATACGCAAGGAGTACCCATACCGCGAGCTACCACGGCAGCGTGAGAAGTCATACCGCCATGAGCCGTAATCACACCTTGAGAAGCGTGCATACCGCCAATATCTTCAGGAGAAGTTTCGTTACGGATAAGGATAACTTTTTCGCCTCTGTTAGCCCAAGCTTCAGCATCTTCAGCATTGAATACTGCACGACCTACAGCAGCACCGGGAGATGCCGGCAAACCGGTAGCAATAACATTTTTCTTAGCTTTAGGATCCAACATTGGGTGAAGTAATTGGTCTAATTGATCTGCACCAACGCGCATAATAGCTTCTTCTTTAGTGAGCATACCTTCTTCAACCATCTCAACAGCCATACGAACAGCTGCAGCGGCAGTTCTTTTACCGTTACGGCATTGCAACATCCAAAGTTTTCCATGCTCAATGGTAAATTCCATATCTTGCATATCTTTGTAGTGAGCTTCTAACTTATTACGAACATCTACCAATTCCTGATAGAGGTGCGGCCATTTTTCTTCCAAAGAAGTACCATCGTTTTTAGAAGCCATCGGTTGCGGAGTACGAATACCAGCCACAACGTCTTCACCTTGAGCATTAATCAAATATTCACCGTAGTAAACATTTTCACCGGTTGCAGGGTCACGAGAGAAGCAAACACCGGTTGCACAATCATCACCGGCATTACCGAATACCATAGTTTGAACGTTAACTGCAGTACCCCAATCACCAGGGATATTATTAAGTTTACGATATGTGATAGCACGAGCAGCCATCCAAGAACCGAACACGGCACCGATACCGGCCCACAATTGCTCCCAAGGATCTTGCGGAACAACTTTGCCCAATTTCACACCGATTTCTTTATATTCTTTAACCAATTCTTTGAGGTCTTCAGCTGTCAAATCTGTATCAGATTTGTAGCCTTTAGACTTTTTCATATTTTCTAAAGCTTCTTCATAGAGGTCAATATCTGCACCTAAAACCACATCAGAGAACATTTGCAAGAAACGACGATAAGAGTCATAAGCAAATCTTTCAGAACCTGAAGCTTTAGCTAAAGCTTGAACAGTTTCATCATTCAAACCCAAGTTCAAAACCGTATCCATCATACCCGGCATAGAAACTCTGGCACCTGAACGAACAGAGAAGAGCAACGGGTTATTAGCGTCAGCAAATTTTTTGCCCATAATTTTTTCAACTTCAGCCACAGCAGCACGAACTTGATCTTTCAAATCAGACGGATAAGTCTTGTTATTATCATAGTAATATGTGCAGACTTCAGTTGTAACAGTAAATCCCGGAGGCACAGGCATACCGACCACATTCATTTCGGCCAAGTTAGCACCTTTACCACCGAGGAGATTACGCATGCTGGCATCGCCTTCGGCTTTGCCGTTTCCAAATGTATAAACCCATTTACTCATGGTTTAAGTTTCTCCTTTAAGTTAACATTAAATCAGGCAGGAAGCCCCACCCGACGAAAAATTTATTCGTCAATACGTTATACTATTGATTCCGATTCTACAAGCAAAAAGTATTGTATGCATAAAGCTATCAACAATCTTGTCAAAATCAGATTTAACATTTATACTTACCTCAACACAATATTTTTATGAAATTATAACCCCCTTATACTTATGAAAAAGATTATTATTTTTATTATGGCAGTCAGTTTGATAGCCTGCAACGCAGAAAACTTGCTTTTTGCCCCTGTCATCAAATCCGGACAACAACCGCTTACCTATCAGTTGGAACAAATGCACTTTGTGATTCTGACTCAAATAGAACACTTAATTTGCATAGATACCGACAGTTCTTCAGAAATCGGCGATTATAAATTTCTTGATGTCCACCTTGCTTGGCTAAAATTTTCCAACGACAGTACCAGTAACTACTATCCGTACGAAATCACGCATAGTGTTGCTTATACTACCGATCTGAAAGACGTATCAGCGGAAGATTTACTTACCCGAGCATTTGTTTATGACAACGGCTTTAGGATTGATTCTTCTAACTTAGTAGAGGTCAATTCGCAAATTGAAAGCTTTGATTCCGTCAGTATTCCTGCTAACGGTACTGAAATTGAGTTTACCGCTCCTGAACTAAAGTGCTGTGAACTCGTACCCTTAAATCTGAAATTTACCAAACATAATTATCCTTACCTTAACGGAATTATGACTTTGGCATTCAAAGATCTTAACGGCAATTTATCTGAAACGATGGAATTTCCTGTTACATTTCATCTGATTTGACAACACCCCTTGCAACACAACTGCAAGGGGTATTTTTCCGAGTCGTAAACTGCCATCATATTTTTCACTGGACAAAAACGATTCGCATAAAGATTCTCAAAACAAACGCCTAGATTCATCCGACTCCTTTTATTTGTTTTATTTTGGCTATTTTCGCAACCGCAAAAAGTCGTAAAAGCACTAAAAAACAAACGCTAAACACGTTTTTTGTTGCCAAAAAACTCAAATATGCTATAATCAAAAATGCCATATTATACTTTAGATAAGATTATCACTATAATTATAAATTTAACTTTTTCATAAAATATGTTCTAGCGTGAACATGTCTGTGAAAATAGATGATTAATTTTATTGAAGATAACGGCCGCTTTTAATTAGCGTATTAAAAGAAAAATTGTAGTAAAATTATAAATTCCCAAAGAACATTAAAGATCAACATATTTACTCATTGTTTCATAGAAAATTTCTAGCAATTTCTTATGCCAAAAGATAGGGACAAGCAAGGCTTGTGGTGAGGACCATTTCCCGATGATTGCATTAATTTTTTGCGTTCAGTGACTAAATGATTTTTATTGTTTTGCGGGGCGTAAAGGGAGAAGGCGTCTTGATACTACCAAGATTCCCATGTACCCAAACCCAAAAATTTATGAGAAAGCTTTTATCCTTCCTCATGGCATTTTGCTTTCTCGCACCGATTTTCTTCGGAAGTTGCGAGAAAATGATGGAAGACTTCAACACCGGCGATGCTAGTATTGAAGTTACCAGAATGTACAAGATGGTCCCTGTGATAGATACACTCTATCAGAAGGAGACCATAATCAAGGTTGACACCTTGGTGGTTGAAAAAGAGGGAAAGACCGACACACTTATCATTCGGGATACCATTAAGGTACCTGAGTACGTACCGGTTATTAAGATAGACACAGTCTATGTTCGTGATACCATCACGAATACAATCATAGACACCGTCTATAAAGAGAAGATTGTTTACGACACTGTATATGTTGAAAAAACCAAAATAGATACAGTATTTGTAAACAAGACTGACACCCTCTACGTAGATGTAGAGGTTGAGATAGAAAAACCGGTGTACATACGCGATACCGTAAAAATAGAAGTCATCATCAGGGATACTACTTATATCTTACCTGACGGTGCTTACTATGGTAAACCGTATGTAGGAGGAAAGGAAACGGCATACCTGCCGGAATTTATTTTTGTTGACGGAGTGCATGTTGAAACCAACCTCATTCCTGCAAAATTTAAGTTCCAGCTTACCGCCGGAAACCCTATCCTCGTAGGTGCTACACCAGCTCTCACCAACAATGAGGCTACTGTCAATAATAATACATTCTCGTATCTGTATTATGCAGGTAATAATGTATTTGACAGTTGGACGGTTGAGTTCAATCGTGAAGTAACATTTGTTACTTCTGATGGTAGAAGCATAAACCACACCCTCACCGAGAACTGGGAGCCAATGTCTCTCGCTTATTATCGTTCAAGCGATCTGACTTGGGATCACCTCTCAGCAGCAACTATCAACAACATTATTCAGGATACAGATGTTCAGCAGCTTTATATGATGCCGGAATCTCCTGAATATACATTTGCTCATGAACACAAGACCAGCAAGGTTCTCACTGCCGAAATGCAGATTAGAGATACCCATAATGGCATCGTGTTGGAGAATGGCAAAGCAGTTGAGAGAGCCGCCTACGATGCATTGCATCAGGTATCTCACTCGCAGTCAAATGCGATTGAGTATAACAGCATCAGCTCCGTTGAAAATAGAGTGTTTACTCTTGATAATGGAGTTGCCAGAATTGCCAACGCAACCGTAGTAGAGGACGTCAAACTCATTGAGTGTGATAATCTCTATATGGAAATAACTGATACTTGGTATTGCCATCCGGCATTCCCAACCTCAGGAGCAGAAGCAGTTCTTGGTTGCTGTCATCCTGAAGCAATCAGCATCAGAACCGGAAAGTATAATGGAGAAAACCTCCCTGCAACCCTTATCGTTAAGGGCGAACAGGAAAAGGAATTCCCGATTGTACTTACCACTGAACCAAAACCGGTTATTCAGCCTGATCCGGTAAGAACTGTATCTTACAGCTCAGCTGTACCAACCAGCGCAACAAAGGCTAAGGTTGAGAAGTCTGTTTATTTGGATGATAAATTGGATTCAAAATCTGACATCTTGGTTGACTGGTATGCAGAGCTTGAGTGTGGTAATATGGAGACTATCTCCAATATGAACACTCTCAGCTATGGAGCATCAGTGAATGCTAGAAATGGAGACAACACAATTGCAATGAACCTTATTTCGTTCAATGCAAAAGTGACTACTCCTGCTACAGTATCTTTCATTGATGAAGGTGCTACACAGACTGTAAAGGTAGAATACAATTCCCTCACTATTGAAAGCAATGGAAACATCTCCAGAGTAGACAATAGTAATGCTGATTTCAACATCATCGATAATACAACTTATTTCAAGCTCGTATGCAACGGTTTCACCGCTGATACTGATGATAAGAAAATTCAGCAGAAGAAGGAAAAGCCTCAGGCTTCCCTCATAGAAGGCTACACCGTCATCGGAGCTTACATAACAACTTGCTACCACAAAGGCAGCAATGATGACCTCGTAAGTGACGGTAACCATTTGGCCATCGTTGCACGTAAGAATAATGATGCTTCAAAGTACATTATCCGCCGTGCAAATGCCACAACAGGAGAGAAGATTGAAGATTACAACGTTAACAACGTTGATGAATCAAAGATTTTCTCTTTCCGCACTGTGGAAGGAAAGCTTAAACCAGCGTATCTGGATGTCATCAGAGTTGATAACAAAGCTGCTTCTTGGGCTTACCAGGACATCAGCTCATTCAACCCGAATGACACCAATACTTTCTTCGCCGTTTCTAAGTGGTATGTAATCAACTACAGACTTGCAGATCCACTTATTGAGGTTGGTAAAGTTGAGAATGGTTATGTAACTATCAACGGCTTAAGATTTAAATAATAAAATTAATCAATCCCCTCCCAATGCTTTTTGCAACGGGAGGGAATAAATAACCACAGACCTGCCTGTGTGGGACCGCAAGGTTAATGGGGCAGAAATACATGAAAAAGATTATAATCTCAATAATCATGTGCCTTGCCACAATCAGCGCAATGGCACAGGAAAGAAAAGTAGATGGCAAAGGCGTCATCTACAACGGAAACCACAACTTCCTCCTGAGCTTATATGGTGGAGCAAACTATTTCGGAGATTTCGGAGAAATAACCAGAAAAAATCTTCTCCCTACCGGAGGAGCTGAAATAGTTTATAACTATTATGGTCTCCGCCTGAGCCTCGGAGGTTCTTGGGGAAATAAACACTCCAGTATGGCGCAAGCCGGTATATACTGGAATTTTACCGGAAATCCAAATTTTAAGCATAGAGCTTATATTGGAGTAACCGGAGGGGTTATGCAGTATTCCTCTCTAGTTAACGTGGAACTGCTTCTCAACGGAACCAGTACCCACCTTAGCGTAGATGAGGTAAGCAGAATCAAGCTGACACTACCTCCAAATTCTATTGCCCCTATAGTTGGGTGCCGTCTAGGTGTTGATTGGCGATTAGGTGGACAGATTTATCTTACAACCGCCCTAGAGGGAACTCGCAACTTTATAAATAAGCGAGTTAACTTCAACACCATAAAAGGTGAAATCCCTCTGGAAGACGGAAAAATGGACATCACATTCCAGGATAGTGATGCTCCTATCCCCGTCAACCACTGGGGGGCTAGACTTTTAATCGGATTATCCATCCGGTTAAAATAATTATTAAACCGCAACCGCTGCTTCTTAACAGAAACAGCGGTTGTTTTTTTCATCTTTACCCCTAACTGTCATTGCCCGAGTTATTCAGACAATCTTGTCTCACTTAACTTTTATACAACGAACTCTCTTTATAATTATCAATTGCATGACGAACAAGAACACCGATAATTGCCGCCACCGGCACCGCAATCATCAAACCTAAGAAACCAAGCAATACACCTCCGGCAAGCAATGCAAACATAATCCATACCGGATGTAACCCCACCGATTCGCCAACCAAATTAGGTGTAAGAAAATTTCCTTCAATAAATTGTCCGACCATAAATACTCCAACTACTTGGGCAATAGGCATCAGACTATCAAATTGAGCAAACGCAATTGCTATGCTTACCACAAACCCGAATATAGACCCCACATAAGGTATAAAAGAGATAACTCCGGCCATAAACCCGACCAAAATTCCTAAATCAAGTCCAACAACATATAAACCGACTGCATAAAACAATCCTAACAACAAACAAACCGAAAGTTGCCCGCGAATAAACGATGATAATATACGATCAATCTCCTTAGCTTGTTTTTCTATAGATTTTTTATAGTTCTTAGGCAACAAATCATCAACTTTACGAACAAATGCTCCCCAGTCACGCAACATATAAAAAGCCACTACTGGAGTAATAAGAAGTAATGACAATACATTAAACAACGCAAATCCGCCACTAACCAATTTTCTGAGAATATTGCCGGCAACTTTAAGACCATTACCCATGTTTCCTCTGATTGCCTCACGAATTTTATCAGCTTCCAGCGCCGGAAATCTATCTTGCAATCCGGCAATTACCGGCTCTATCTTTTTGGCAAATGCGCTCAAATATTGTGGCAAAACTTCCAAAAAATGCCCCAATTGACTATCTATAATACTAAATAATGCAATTAAAGCCGGTACCACAACCAACACCAGCAAAAACATTGTCAAAACCGTAGCCCAAGTCCTGCTCATCTTAAGTTTTTCAAACTTTGTTGCAAAAGGATCCAACAAATAACCGATTATAATTCCGGCAACAAAAGGCATTAATACTGAACGTAACACATATACAGCAACAGCAAACAAAGCCAACATTACCATCCAAAACATTCCATTTTTACTGCGTTTTGTTACCATCAAAACTTTCTCCTAATATTTTTCTAAAGAAAAATAACCATTATACTCAACCAAACGATATGAATTTGCTTTTAACTGTTGCAAAAGCTTATCCATATCTCCGACATAAGATAACTTGAATTGAACTTTATTATTTCCCATTGCCTGAACTTCAAGCTTGCTTATAAGATTAATTTGTTTCAAATCATTTTCAGCTTTAACCCATTCAGACAATTGAGCATAAGAAAACAACATTACAACAACATTTTCTGTCTCAGCTTTATCCATATTTTTTTTAGAAACACGATTTTCCAGTTCTTTCCGAACATTTTCCACGGCTTTTTCAAATAATTCCATTCCCAAACTTCTTGCACCTTCTACACGTACGGAAAAATTATCTCCTTCATAAGATTTAGCATGGACTATCAAGCCTTCTATTCCGTCATAAACAGCATCTAAGACATAAACATCATCAGCATTATTAATTCGCAACAACTTATCAAGCGCTTCCCCATCCATAACTTCCGCTTTTTTGCCGTCCATAATTGCATAATTTGCACCGCTACTTGGGATCACAACCAAATTAACCCCACCTATGGAAGAAAAATTATCCCATGCTTGTTTCCACATATTGGAACTTTCCCATAATTGCGGAACATCAGAACTAAACTCTCTGAATATTGGTACAATAAGCACTTTCTCATTAATCCTGTTCATTAACGGAATGTCACGCTCTTTCATATATTGCACTAAAATATCTTCATTCAACACAACACGCAGATTTGCCATATACCTTACAGCTGAACTCTTTTCATTTATAACCGAAACTTCTTTAATAAAGTTCATCAGTTGGTCATCATTCATTGCCGCAAACCGACCTACCCCTTCTGAAGTTGTTATTTTTTTGGCAACAGCCAACACTGCGGCTCTGTTTGCTTCACTCATAGCACGTTTTTGTGCTTCTGCCGCACTTGCATCCGTAACATCCACACTGATTTCTACCGCATAATGCTCATTTGCTGCCCAAGCTTCAAATGCCATAGTTAAACAACATAATAAACATAATATTTTTTTAAGCACTACTAACTCCTATTCATATATTTCCATCTTACTGAAGAAAAACGAAATCTCTCTTTTTGCACTTTCCGCAGAATCTGAACCATGTACGGTATTTTTATCAACCGATAAGGCAAATGTTTTGCGAATTGTCCCCTCATCAGCTACTGCCGGATTGGTAGCACCCATAATTTTGCGATATTCGCTGATGGCATTTTCTCCTTGCAAAACTTGTACTACCACAGGAGCCGAAGTCATAATTTCAACTAAATTAGGAAAAAAAGGTTTTCCCTCATGTTCTGCATAAAATTCTTTTGCTTGAGCAGCGGTCAAATGAATAAGTTTTTGAGCTACAATTTTCAGTCCTCTATCTTCAATCATCGTATTTACCTTACCGGTAATTCTGCGAGTTACCGCATCAGGCTTAATAATTGACAACGTTCTTTCCTGCATTTTTCTCTCCCGAATTGTCTGACTTAATTTAACATATAATAGTTTCTGTAAATAATCAAAAGATATTTTGACTTTTGAATATGAAAGGTATAAACATTTAAGCAAAATAACAATATTATGAAGGGTAAAAACATGCAAATCAGCAATTTTATACAAACGCTTATTTCCAAAGCTCAACAACTAAACAAAACCATTGTTTTGCCGGAAGGAGAAGATAAACGTGTACTGGATGCTGCACACTATGCCGCAGTCAACAAAATTGCAAAAATCATTATTTTAGGCAATGAAAAAGACATTAACTCTTATTTTTCTGATAATGGTTGGAGTTTAGACGGCATCCAAATCATTAATCCTGCAACATCTGCAAAACTTCCCGAATATGCAGAACTTTTATATAATATGCGTAAAGAAAAAGGCATGACAGAGGAAGAAGCTGCCAAAACTGCCGCAGATGCTAATTATTTCGGTACTTTAATGATAAAATCAGGACATGCTGACGGAATGGTATCCGGAGCTAACCATTCTACCGCAGATACTGTTCGTCCGGCACTGCAAATTATCAAATCTGCTCGCAAAGACAGAGGTGTATCCGCCGTATTCATCGCTCGTTCTCAAGATGGAAAAATTTATTACCTATCTGATTGTGCATTAAATATCAATCCCAATCCGCAAGAACTTGCCGGAATAGCCCTTAGCACTGCAGAAACTGCCATTCAATTCGGAGATATGCCTAAAGTTGCAATGCTTTCATACTCTACTTACGGCTCCGGTAAAGGAGAAAGCGTAACCAAAGTACGTGAAGCAACTGAAATTGCAAAAGCAGCTCTGCAAACTGATGAATATAACGGGAAAAACATTATTCTTGACGGAGAACTGCAAGCTGATGCCGCTTTAGATAACGTTGTATCTGCCAAAAAAGCTCCTTCTTCTGCCATCAACGGAGAGGCTAATGTCTTAATTTTCCCCAATATTGATGCCGGCAATATCGGTTATAAATTATTACAACGTATTGGCAAAGCCGAAATGTATGGTCCGCTATTGCAAGGCCTCAATGCCCCGATTAATGATTTATCACGCGGTTGTTTTACCGAAGATATTGTTGGTGCTATAGCCATAACTGTTTTACAAACTCAAAAATAAAGGATTGCAAACTATGAAAATTTTAGTTTTAAACTCTGGTTCCTCATCTCTTAAATATCAACTTTTCAGTGTTAATAATGATTCTTATGAAGTAATAGCTAAAGGTTTGGCCGAACGTATCGGAATCAAAGGCTCAATGGTCAGCATAAAATATGCAAACGGAGAAAAAAAATCTGTTGCTATAGATTTACCTACTCACAATGAAGCATTACGTGAAGTATTTAATTTGCTTCTCAACGGAGCTATCTCTAGTCTTGAAGAAATATCTGCGGTCGGACATCGTACTGTTCACGGAGGAGAAAAATTCAAATCCTCTGTTCTGATTACCGAAGAAGTCATCAAAACTATAGAAGATTTATCTCAACTTGCTCCTCTCCACAACCCTGCCGGAGTTTTAGGAATTAGAGCTGTTCAAAAAGCATTACCTTCTGTTCCGCAAGTTGCCGTATTTGATACCGCTTTTCATCAAACCATGCCCAAAGAAGCTTTTCTCTATGGTCTGCCTTTGGAACAATACACCGAACACCAAATTCGCAGATATGGTATGCACGGAACATCACACCAATTCGTATCTGAAGAATGCGCAAAATTAATCGGAAAAAAAGGCAAAATTATTACTTGCCATTTAGGCAATGGTGCTTCAATTTCTGCTATTGATAATGGCGAATGCAAAGATACATCTATGGGTTTCACACCTTTAGCCGGAGTAATTATGGGTACTCGCTGCGGAGACATTGATCCGTATATTCCTATCCACATTATGAAATATCAAAATAAAACCGCCGATGAAGTAAATAACCTTCTTAATAAACAAAGCGGTATGCTTGGTTTATCCGGTTATAGTGATATGCGTGATGTTGAAACCCAATATTTAGCCGGAGACCAACGCGCAATAGAAGCTCTTAATACTTATGCTTATACTTTAGTTAAGTTTATCGGCAGTTATATTGCTGCATTAGGTGGAGTAGATGCTATTGTTTTCACTGCCGGCATTGGCGAAAACTCTCCGATTATTCGTAAAATGGTATTGGAACGCCTAAGTTATCTTGGTATTGCTGTCAACGAAGAAAATAACAATAAACGTGGCGACACTATTGAAATCACCACTCCGGATTCTAAGGTTAAAGCTTTTGTTATACCAACCAATGAAGAACTTGTAATCGCAAAAGACACCGTCCGTCTTAGCAAATAAAACCAACCCGATATAAAAACCGAAAGTTAAACTTTCGGTTTTTATATATCCGATCACAAAAAAATATTGTACAGAACTGATTTATAGATTATAAATAAGTCAAGTTAAAATAATTTTTAAAGTGGTAGAAAATAAAAATGAATAAATGGCATAAAAAAAACTTTGCCAAGCCAATAATTAAACCTCAAAAGAATGATATCTTTTGTCCTAATTACGCAGCCATAGACCTAGGCACTAATTCTTGCCGCTTAGTTATTGCTACTCCTACCCCATCATCTTTCAGAATAGTAGAAACTTTTTCTAAGATAACTCGTTTAGGCGAAGGAATAATCAATAACAATGAATTATCTCGTCCGGCAATCAAACGTACCATTGGCGCTCTTAAAGTATGCGCCGGAGTTTTAGCTGAATATGCTCCCATTCATAGCTCACGCTTTGTTGCAACCGCTGCTTGCCGCCGAGCCGTTAATTGCAAAAATTTCTTAGAACAGGTAAAAAAAGAAACCAACCTAAATTTAGAAATAATATCATCGCAAGAAGAAGCCAGACTCGCTGTAGTCGGATGTATTCCTTTATTGGCTCGCAATATAAAACGTGCGCTGATTTTTGACATTGGCGGGGGTTCTACAGAAATATCTTTGGCCAGAACTACCAGCTCAGGAAATACATTTATTGAAGGCTACATTTCGCTCCCTTATGGAGTTGTTACCATATCAGAAGCATTTCCGTCTCAAGATATGACTGACTTGGCATACAACACTATAATTGAAAGAACTCATAAGATTCTTAAAGATTTTGAAGATAAACATCATATTCGTGAAGCCATCGCCAATCAAGAAATTCAAATTATCGGAACTTCAGGAACTGTTACTGTCTTAGGCGCCGT
The DNA here is from genome assembly GCA_017457005.1 of Alphaproteobacteria bacterium. GTDB lineage: Bacteria > Pseudomonadota > Alphaproteobacteria > RF32 > CAG-239 > CAZU01. The sequence continues at coordinate 21,048 of JAFTII010000007.1, forward strand.
ACATCTTAACCTTCCACGCTATAACCGCTCTGCCGTAGATGGTATTGCTATGAGCAAACAAGATATTGAACACACTATTGCCAAAATCAAACGTATCGGTGATGACGGTAGAAAGAAACACCCTTGTATAGGCTCATCTAAAGCAGAACTTACCATGGCGGGATGTGCTATCATAGAATCTCTGATATCATTTTGGCCAATTTCAGAAATTACGGTTGCCGATAGGGGAATACGTGAAGGAATATTACTGGATTTGATGCACTCCAGCAAACACCCGCAACGCAGCAAAAAACCCAAAAACCGTTATCCGTTCAACCGAAACCGCAACAAACGTCATTATACGGATCACCCCTCTTCTAAAGGAACTTGCCAATGACAAATAAGTGTTATGCAGCCATAGACCTCGGAACCAATTCTTGTCGCTTACTAATATGTGACAAAGACGGTAAAGAATTATGTAAAGAAACTGTATCTACGCGTCTTGGCGAAGGTTTGCACCAGTCAGGACGTTTTACTTCTCAAGCAATTGAGCGTGGAACTAAATGTTTTTTTGATTACCGACAACTGATAGATAAATATAATGTATCTAAGATTCGTGCCATAGCAACCGCCTCATGCCGCATGGCTGCCAATAGTGATGAATTTATCAAAAAAGTTTGGAATGAATCTCACATCAAAATAGAAATCATAGACGGTTATGAAGAGGCTCGCCTTAACCTTAAAGGTGCTTTAAGCCATGTTTGCAATAAAACCAAATATGTAGTACTATATGATCTCGGCGGAGGATCTACCGAAATCACTTTGGCTACCAATACCGAAAATCCTCAAATTCTACATACGATATCTATCCCTTGGGGAGCAAGAAATGCTTCTGAAGCATTTAACTTGATTGAACACTCTGAAGACAATGCCAATCGTTTACGCCAAGATATTCGTGCCAGAACTGAAAATTTTGTAAAAAAATCATATTTAGATACTTACCGTAATGATGTATGCTTTGTCGCAACATCCAGTACAGCTTTAAGACTCGCATCTATGATTGAAGATTTTGGAACTTATGACAGAGATAGGGCAGACGGCATCGTTATGGATAAAGAAAGCATGGATAAGGCTATTATCAATACTCTTAATTCAAGCCGTGCAGAAATGGCCGATAACCCTTATATCGGAGATAAACGGTCTTATATTTTTATTGCCGCATGCATTATATTTCAAACCATTTATGAACATTTGGGGGCTGATAAAATTACAGCATCTCTTAAAAGTGCAAAAGATGGAATCATCGCCGAACTGATTGAGAAAGATTCTATGAATGAAAAAACTGACTAAATCCGCACAAACCATAACTGGTCGTCATCAATTAACGGTTAAAGTAAAAACATCAAAATACCGCAAAAAATCTTCCAACCAATGGTTAGAAAGACAACTCAACGATCCTTATGTTGCAGCCTCAAAACGTTTAGGATATCGCTCCCGAGCTGCTTTTAAACTAATTCAGTTGGATGAAAAATATAAATTTTTAGGCAAAGGCAAAACGATTGTTGATTTAGGCTGCGCTCCCGGCGGCTGGACACAAGTGGCGGTTCAACGCAACAAAGGCAGTGGCCAAGTTGTCGGAATAGATATTTTAGAAACAGAAGCAATTGAAGGAGCTTCACTAATTTGTATGGATTTTACCTTACCGCAAGCTCCTGATGAATTAAAATCACTCCTTAAAGGCGAAGCTGATATCGTAATGAGTGATATGGCAGCCAATACTACCGGTCATCAGCAAACAGATCACTTACGCACCATCGGACTGGTGGAAACCGCTTATGAATTTGCTAAAGAAGTACTGGCCCAAGGGGGAATATTTATCGCTAAAGTATTTCAAGGTGGGGCAGAAGCATCTCTTTTATCTGATGCCAAAAAACACTTTTCTAAAGTCGGACACTTCAAACCTGATGCAAGCCGCAGTACTTCTCCGGAAACATACCTTGTCTGTCAAGGTTTTAAAAAAGGTATATAATCATGAAAACCGGCGCCAGATATCAAGCTATACTTGAAATTCTTGTTGATATTTTTAAGGATAAAAAACCGGCCGATAATATAATTAATGACTATATCCGCAACCGCAAATATATCGGGTCCAAAGATAGAAAATTCATTTGTGAACAAACATGGGATATTATTCGCAACCGCCTAAAGCTTGAATTTGATTCCGGATCTAAAGATGCTCGCACGATTCTGTTATGGAAAATAAAAGAGAATTTAGCCGAAGTCTTTGATAATTCTACTTACGGATTATCCCCTCTTAGCGAAGATGAACAACAACTGCTAAATCAAAATAATGACACACCATACCCGAACTACGTTGAAGCAGAATGCCCGGAATGGTTATTTAATCAAATTTCCGATATTGAATTTTGTAAGGCCCTAAATACACCGGCAGAAGCAGATTTCAGAGTACATGGACATAACCGAAACGAAGTAATTAAACGCCTGAAAGAAGAAGGAATAAATACTTATCCTACACCATTTTCGCCATACGGTTTCAGAAGTGAACTCCGCTTTAACGTAAACAATTCTGCAACCTACCAAGACGGCTGGTTTGAAGTTCAAGACGAGGCTTCACAAATTGCCGCAATTTTATGCGATACCCGACCGGAACACAAAATCATTGATTATTGTTGCGGTGCCGGTGGAAAAAGTTTAGCCATATCATCTATTTTAAATAATCAGGGAAAAATCCTCGCACATGATATCAGCTCACAACGTTTAGAAGCGATTAAACCCCGCCTATCTCGCTTAAATGTCAAAAACATTGAATTAACAGACATTATTGCAACTTCAGATACTGATTTTGACCGTTTTATTATTGATGCTCCTTGTTCCGGCAGCGGCACATGGCGTCGCTCACCTGATGCCAAATATAGAATCACCCCTCAAATACTAAAAAATTTGAATCAAACTCAATCTGAACTTTTAGAACTAGCCGCTCCCAAAACAAAGATTGGCGGACGCATTATTTACATTACTTGCTCTGTGTTATCAGCTGAAAATGAAGAACGAATTGCAAACTTTTTACAAAATCACACTGAATTTTCTTTATTAGACATATCTCAATTATGGCAACAAAAAATTGGCACTCCATATCCGCATTCAAATTCTTATATGCTAAGAATGTCTCCGCTTACCACTAATACAGATGGATTTTTTATTGCAATTTTACAAAAAAACTCCTGAACCTATAATCAGATTCAGGAGTAATAATTCATCATTTTAACTAAATCGGCATTTGCATAATTGTATTATAAGCTTTAATAGCCGTATCTCTTACTGCCACAACTGTTTCTAATGCTGTTTCTGCATTTGCCACTGCCAATACGACATCCTGAATATCTGCTTTTCCTTGGATACCTTTCAAAGTCATTGTTTCTGCTTGTTTACTAAGTTCGGTAGTATCTTCAATGATATTTTTTACCATATTTCCGAAACTGGCTTCAGTTTTTTCGGTTTCAACAACTCCTTTTTGTTCTTGAGCCGATATTCTTCCTAAAGCTTGCTGATATGCATTAAGCGCGCTGGAAATATTGCTGACCATAGTTCAAATCCCCTTTTTTTATTATTTCAAAATATCCAAGACGCTAGAATTCATCTCTCTAGCTGTTTTAAGCATATTTAAATTTGCATCATAGGCACGCTGAGCCTCTTTCATATCCATCATTTCAATCAAAGGATTAACATTTGGCAGAGCAATATAGCCTTGAGCATCTGCTCCCGGATGATTAGGAGCATATTGCTTTTCAAAAGGTGCATTATCTTTTACCACTTTATCAACTCGCACCATTTGCGCACCGGATTCGGCATCTACATAGTTCTGAAAACTAACCACCTGCCGGCGATACGGCTCTCCTCCCGGTTCCGTAGAAACAGAGTCTGCATTAGCCATATTTTGAGCAATTATTTTCAATCGTTCAGCTTGCACACGCATTCCCGAAGCAGCAACATCTGCACTAATGTTCAAATTACCTGCCATAATTTCCCCTAAACTCAGGCACTAATTTTTGTTGATGAAATCTGCATTAAGGAGCGATATTTATTAAATATGGTAATCATACGCTTATATTCGCTACTTATTTTACTGGCTTCATTCATCTGTTGTTCCAAAACCACTCCGTTACCATCAATAGTCAAAGCTTCCGATGGCTGGGGAGTATATACCAAATAACTTCCTTGATTTTTATTAGGAACACCTTGCAAATGCTTAGGATTCGTAAGATTGAGCTTTAAACCGGCCACTGCGGCAGAAGACATTTCTTCTTCAAAAGATGGCTTTTGAATATCTCTTGCCAAATATCCGGGAGTACTGGCATTAGCAATATTTTCTGCAATAACTTGCTGTCTGGCAGCCAAATACTGCATATTTTTATTTGCCATATTAAAAACTGTAAGATTTTTCAAATCCATAAATAAAATCCCCATTTACAAATTATGTGTCCCCACACATAACAGATATGCAAAAGCTATGCCAAATAAAAGACCTTGCCTTTTAAGTGAGTAAGAGATAAATTACTGTTATCTACTTACGGAGCTTTTGATGTCTGAAACAAATAATAGCAAAAATCAGCAAAAAAACAACGACACGCCGGACTTTTCCACAACGGATTATGCCGTTGCTCTAAAATATGATCCCCACCAAGATAAAGCCCCCGTTGTTACCGCTAAAGGACAAGGAGAAATTGCCTCCAAAATCATTGCTCTTGCTCAAGAAAACGACATTGAAATACGCCAAGATGCAGATCTCTTACAAATACTCAAAACTGTTAATATTGACGAAGAAATTCCCATTGAAGCCTTTGCTGCAGTCGCTGAAATAATTTCATATATATATAATCAAAACAAATCTTAATTCTTATTAAAACTTACTAAAAGCTTAACATTACAAAAAAAATTTATTTTTAATTTTAGATGATGTTAATAAATTTATAACCATCTATCAATCATACTGGCTATGTTTAGATTTTAATTAGCCAGTGTCAGGTTGATAAAATGAGCAGAAAGCAAGAAAAAACAATACTTAACACCATAATCATTGACGATTGCATTAAAGTTATGAATGAGATGGAAGAAAATTCCATAGACCTGATATTTGCAGATCCGCCATACAATTTGCAACTGGGAGATGCCCTTACTCGTCCCGATAACAGTAATGTGAACGGAGTTTATGAGGAATGGGATAATTTTGAAAGTATGGCAGCTTATGATGACTATACACGTCAATGGATGACTGCCGCCCGCAGAGTTCTTAAAGATGATGGCGCATTATGGGTAATCGGCTCATATCACAATATTTTCAGAGTCGGACATATCTTACAAGATCTCGGTTTTTGGATATTAAATGACATTATTTGGAATAAAGTCAATCCTATGCCAAACTTTAAAGGAACCAGATTTACTAATGCGCATGAAACTTTAATCTGGGCAAGCAAAAGTCAGAAATCTCGTTATACTTTTAATTATGAAGCTATGAAGGCTCTTAATGAAGACACTCAAATGCGCAGTGATTGGAGTATCCCTCTTTGTACCGGAAAAGAGCGCTTAAAAGATGCTAATGGAGAAAAATTGCATCCGACTCAAAAGCCGGAAGCTTTGCTTTACAGAGTAATTATGTCTTCATCTAAGGTCGGCGATACAATTCTTGACCCGTTTTTTGGCACCGGAACAACCGGAGCTGTCGCCAAAAAATTAGGACGCAATTTTATTGGTATTGAAAAAGATGCAAGTTATGCTGCCGGAGCGCAAGCTCGTATTGATGCCGTAGAACCTGTCAAAAACGAACTCTGTCTTGAATATTCCTCCAAAAAGAAACAACCGCGCGTACCATTTGGTGCTGTTGTTGAACGCGGGATGCTTAATCCCGGAGATATTCTGTACGATTCTACACGTAGACATTGTGCTGTTGTACGTTCTGACGGAACAATCAAAAATGAAATTATGGAAGGATCAATTCACCAAGTTGGTGCTGCCGCCCAAAACGCCGCCGCTTGTAACGGTTGGGTTTATTGGTACTTTGAAAATGAGAAAAAAGAATTAGTTTGTATTGATGAACTCCGCAACCAAATTCGTTTAGAAATATAAGATTTACAACACATAACAAAAAGCCTCCCATATAATATGAGAGGCTTTTGTTATTTTTTACTGATTATTCAGCTGAAGAAGCATCGTTCTTTGCTTTTGCTGTAGCAGACAAATCATCAGCAATACGAGCAGAACGGCCACGTAAAGCACGCAAGAAATATAATTTTGCGCGGCGAACTTTACCGATACGAGCAACTTCAATTTTAGCAACATTCGGAGAATAAAGAGGGAATACACGCTCTACACCTTCACCGAATGAAATTTTACGAACAGTAAATGAAGAATTCAAACCATCATTTTTACGAGCAATGCACACACCCTCATAAACTTGGATACGTTCACGATCACCTTCTTTTACTTTGGTGTGAACTTTCAAAGTATCACCAGGTTTGAAGTTAGGAAGATTTTTTCCTTCCATTAACTTTTCCATCTGTTCTTTTTCAATATTTTCAATAATGTTCATCACTTTTACCCTTTTATAAGTATTTGGTTTGCTTTTACACCTAATTCTTTTCAGAATCAAGATATTTTTTCCACAAATCAGGTCGTCTGACCTTTGTTACCTGTTTTGATTGTTCCAATCGACAATCTTTTATCTTTTGATGATGCCCGCTAAGCAACACATCCGGAACACAGCGTCCTTCCCATTCTGCCGGTTTTGTATATTGCGGATATTCCAATAAAAACTTTTCAAAGCTCTCATCTTCAACAGATTCCGCATTACCCAACACATCAGGCAACAAACGAACTATCGCATCTAACATTATTTGTGCAGCTTGCTCTCCTCCGGTTAAAATATAATCACCGATAGAAACATCTTCCGCACCATAAGCCTCCAATACTCGCTCATCTATTCCTTCAAAACGGCTGCAAATAATAGTCAAATTATCCTCTTTAGCCAGTTCATGAACCATTTTCTGATTCAAAGGCTTTCCGCGCGGACTCATATTTATTAATCGCCCGCCTGAATAATTTTCCTTTAATGCCGCGCCTAATACATCCGGCCTCATAACCATTCCGGCTCCGCCTCCGGCTGGTGTGTCATCAACAGAACCGTGCTTATCAAAAGCATAATTTCTGATATTTACGGTTTCTAAAGACCACTTACCGTCATCCAAAGCTTTGCCTGTTAAAGAGCTTCCCAAAAAACCCGGAAACAATTCCGGAAATATGGTTAAAACCTTAACTTTCACTGGTTTCGCCCTCTATATCTGCGGCATATTGCATCATCTTAACAATAATATATCCTTCCTTTAAGTTGATAGTCGGAACATATTCCTTAGTAAAAGGCAACATTTCAAGGCGATTCTCAGAAGTTCTGATTTCTATCAAATCGCCGGCTCCAAAATTATATAAAGCATTTATAGTACCTACTTTTTCTCCTTGAGCAGTAAGAGCCATCAATCCGATAAGATCAGTATGATAAAACTCATCTTCTGCAGTCTGTGGCAATTTGGTACGTTCAATATACAATCCGGTTCCGATTAAAGTTTCTGCTGCATTTCGGTCATCAACACCTTTAATTTTGACACGCAATAATTCCTTTGAGTGACCGACTATTTTCAGTTCAAAAAGCCTATTTCCGCTTTCATCAGAAAGCATACCATAGCCGGTAAGGTCATTTTCATTTTCAGTAAAGCTCTTAACTTTAACTTCACCTCTGATTCCGTGTACCCCGACAATCGCTCCTAAACAAACTTTTGCAACTGCAGCCATAACTTATTCCTAAAACTTAAATTTACAGGTAACCTAAAAATTTATTATTCTGCACTAGCTTCTTCAGCAGATGCAGCTTCAGCAGCGGCAGCTTCAGCAGCAGCCTTAGCTTTTTCTTCTTTTTCTCTGATACGCTCTAAAGCTTTAGTTTTGAGAGCAGACTTTTTCGGTTGTTCACGCAAAGCAGGTGCAGCTACCAAACCTAATTTAGACAAGAGTTTTTCAAGTCTTTCGGTAGGTTGAGCGCCTTTAGACAACCAATATTTTACACGTTCTTCATTAATCATAAAACGTTCTGCATGGTCTTGAGGCAACATCGGATTATATGAACCCAATCTTTCAATAAAACGACCATCACGAGGAGCGCGCTGATCAGCTGCAACCACACGATAAAACGGACGTTTTTTTGAACCACCACGAGACAGTCTGATACGTACTGACATTTGTTTTCCTTTCTATTAAGTTTATTAAAACGGGAATTTTCCCATTCCTCCACCCAACATTTTGCCAAGAGGAGAGTTTTTCAACATAGCCGGATTCGGCATTCCGCCCATCCGACCCATTTTTTTCATCATAAGTGACATTTGCTCATAAGATTTGAGCAGTTTATTCACCTCAGATACTTCAACTCCGGAGCCGGCCGCAATTCTTTTCTTGCGAGATGCTTTGATAATATCGGGATTTTTTCTTTCTTGTTTAGTCATGGAAAGAATAATCGCCTCTTGCTTTTTAATCAAATTGTCGCCAACTCCGGCAGCTTCAATCTGATTTTTAAATTTGGATAATCCGGGAATCATTCCGATAATTCCTCCCAAAGAACCCAATTTTTGAACTTGTCTTAATTGAGAGAGCATCATATTCAAATCAAATCTGCCCTTCATCATCTGTTCTGCTAATTTTTCGGTTTCTTCTCTATCAACATTTTCTATAGCTTTTTCCACCAAAGAAACCACATCACCCTGTCCCAAAATTCTTCCGGCAAGTCTGTCAGCATGAAATTCTTCAAATTCATCAAGTTTTTCACCGGTACCTAAGAATTTGATTGGTACATTAGCCACCATTTTCATAGATAAAGCAGCACCCGCCCGAGAAGAACCGTCTATTCTGGTTAGTATCAAACCGGTAATACCTACTTGTTCATTAAATTCCTTAGCAACATTACATGCATCTTGCCCGATCATAGAATCTGCAACTAACAAAACTTCCGTAGGGTTAGCAATTTTCTTAACCTCAACAACTTCATCCATCAATTGCTTATCTATATGCAAACGACCGGCAGAGTCCAAAATTATGACATCAAATCCGCCTTTTTTTGCAAAATCTAATGCTCTTTTAGTAATATTTGCCGGCTTTTCATTTTTAACAATCGGCAAAGAAAAACCTCCGATTTGACTCGCCAATTGCTCCAACTGTTCTTGCGCTGCCGGACGATAAATGTCTAATGAGACTAATAATACTTTTTTACCGTTTTTAGCCAATTTTTTAGCTAATTTTGCAGAAGTGGTAGTTTTTCCCGAACCTTGCAAACCAACCATCAAGAGACAAACCGGAGGATTAGACTTAAAATTAAGAGATGTATCACCATCACCTAAAAGTTTAAGTAATTCATCGTGAACAATTTTGATAACCATTTGTCCCGGTTGGATAGAGCGAACAACTTTTTCACCCAAAGCCTGTTCTTTTACTTTTGCAATAAACTCCTTAACTACCGGCAAAGAAACATCAGCTTCTAACAATGCAATTCTTATTTCTCGCATTGTATTATTAATATCATCCTCACTCAAAACTCCCCGTGAAGTGATTTTATTAAAAACTGCTGTTAACTTATCAGTTAAGCTATCAAACACTATTCAAACTTCCTTCAATTTAAACCTCTAACGCGCCAGTGTGCGAACCCTCGCTGACTGGCGGTGCTCCTTGGAGCATACGAATTTTCAGTTTATTAATTAGAAAATCTGTTAGGTTTATATACGTATTTGTCTTAAGAGTCAAGCATATATTTAACCTTACCAATTTACCAAGCATTGCTTGGCCAAGACCCATCATTGGTAACTTGAGTATCAGCAAATATATCTGTATACATGTTTAAGCTTGATGGCATTGCAGGAGCAGTACCGCTTAGTCCGGAACAATGATCGAACATATACATGCCCTGAGATAATTTTGATGGTAACTCTGGAATACTTCCGGTTAATCCTGTACAGCTATAGAACATCATATTAGCTATAGTTAAACTTGTTGGTAGTTCAGGTATATTTCCGGTCAATCCACTGCAACGATAAAACATACGACTTCCATCCGGTAACGTTGTTGGTAATGTTGGAATATTACCGGTTAATCCGCTACAACCACTAAACATTTCGCTAGCACCTTTTAATCCTGATGGTAAAGGTGGTATTGTGCCTGTTAAACCTGTACAACCTGAAAACATCTCTGAGCCATTAATTAATGATGCCGGCAATATCGGAATATTTCCTGTTAAACCTGTACAACCTGAAAACATGGCCATTCCATTTTTTAATGATGCCGGCAATATCGGAATATTTCCTGTTAAACCGGAACATGCTTGAAACATGCCTAAACCATTATTTAATGATGATGGTAATGTTGGAATACTTCCTGTTAAGCCACTACAATTCCAAAACATATTAGATGCATCAGTTAATAATGAAGGCAGGCTAGGAATATTACCGCTTAAACCTGTACAATTAAAAAACATTTTTGATGTGTTACGCAAACTACTTGGTAATGCAGGTACTTGTCCTGTTAATTTTGAACATCCTAAAAATAATGACTCAGCATTTTCTAATTTTGGTGGCAGTTCAGGAAAAACACCTATTGCGTCATCACAATATCCAAAAACACCGTAATTAAAACTAGAACTGTTTACATTATATGCTAAACTTGTAATGCTGCTTAAATTAAGTCGTTTAAATTCTTTAATATTTAATGTTACTGTTACTAAAGTTCCTAACCTTTCTATATCTCCTGTAAGAGTTACAGTATAATCTCCAATAGCTGTATATGTATGAGATATTCTATAACTTTCTTCATCAACTTCTGTTGTACTTCCGTCACCCCAATCAATTATACCATAAACAGCATCCACGTAGAAATTTAAAGACGAATTAACTTCACTTACTGTAAATATTATCTCAATAGCACCTGTAGTTTGTTTATAACAAATCGTACCTGCCGGATTAATTGCATAACCACTCTTACAAGAACTTAGTTTATATTTAGTAGTTCCATCGCAAGTTGAGCTTGCACAAGAACCATTACTCGGACAAGATGTCAATGTATATCCATCCCAACTACAAGCAACACAAGTATTTCCACTCAATTCATAACCACTATTACAAGTTCTGGTGCATTGATAGCATTTGCTACTACCGGAATAACCGCTATAGCTTGTTCCTATTGTCCAAGAGCCGTTACTGAAAGATGAACCGCAATTAGTTGCAGAAGTTGCGTATCCGCTTGCGCATGAGCTTGCCACACAACTGTTACCACTTTTTGTATAACCTGTATTACACTTAGATATTTTATACTTCTTAGTAGTATTACCACAGCCGACGGTGCAATTAGTACAAGTGGCATTGGCAGGACAAGAAGTCAGTGTATAAGCCGAACAGTCGGTTGGTACACAGGTCTTTCCGACTTCACACTTGCTTGCACAGTCCTGCCAATAGCTATCGCAACCCAAA
>JAFTII010000008.1 GCA_017457005.1 Alphaproteobacteria bacterium
AAACCAATCAGGAGCAAACAGCCCCAAAAACCAGCGGTAAATCTTGCCATCTCCGCCCCCTATAATTAAACCTCACTAATTATAGGATAGATTGTTATTGCCAAATTGTCAAGATATAATTAAAGATGGTGGACAGAGAAAGAGATTAGGGATTTGTTATAAAAAATACTCCGGACAAGCCGGAGTATGACAATAAATTAGCAATCACTAAGACTGATAATTATTCACTAATTTTAATATGAAGCTCTTTCAATTGCTCTGCAGTAACTTCATTAGGAGCCTGCATTAACAAATCTTGTGCCTTGCCATTAAGTGGAAAGAGAATTACATCACGAATAACATCTTCTTCCAAAATTAACATTACCAAACGATCAACTCCATACGCTGAACCTGCGTGAGGAGGAGCTCCAAACTTAAATGCACTGATCATTCCACCGAACTTATTATCAACCACGTATTTATCATAACCGGCAATTTCAAAAGCTTTATACATGATTTCTGGACTATGATTTCTTACTGCTCCTGATAACAATTCAGCCCCATTGCACACAAAATCATATTGATAAGCTAAGATATCCAAAGGATTTTTATTTAAGAGAGCATCCATTCCGCCTTGTGGCATAGAAAACGGATTATGTGAAAATTCAACTGCTCCGGTCTCTTCATTTTCTTCATAAAACGGAAAATCAACAATCCAACACATTTTAAATGATTTTTTATCAACAAGATTTAAATCTTCGCCGACTTTATTGCGCAAACGACCGCTAAACTTATCAAACTTAACGCCTTTTCCTACTATAAACAGAATTGCATCTCCGTCTTTTGCACCAAGCTTAGATTTTATTAATTCCAATTTATCTTCAGAGAAAAACTTTGCAATTCCTTTTGCTCCGGCTTGAGCTAAAGCAATATAGGCAACACCGCCCATATTTTCTTCTTTAGCCATACCGTCTAATTTATCAAAAAACGAACGAGCTTTATCCCCTGCACCGGAAACAACCATTGCTTTAACAACATCTCCGGAATTAACTCTCGTATCATATACTCCAAATCCGGAATTGCCAAAAAACTCCGTTGCATTTTGCCACTTTAGAGGATTCCGCAAATCAGGTTTGTCCGAACCATAATCAAACATTGCAGTTCTAAAAGGAATTCTGACAAACGGAGCCTGATCAACGGTTCTTCCCCAAGCAAACTCATTAAAAATTGTACCTAAAGTATGTTCTATAACTGCAAACACTTCTTCCTGAGTCGCAAAGCTCATCTCCATATCCATCTGATAAAATTCCCCCGGGCTTCTGTCTGCTCGCGGATCTTCATCTCTAAAACATGGTGCAATTTGAAAATATTTATCAAAACCGGAAACCATCAGCAATTGTTTAAATTGTTGTGGTGCCTGAGGCAAGGCATAAAATTTTCCGGCATTAAGACGTGAAGGTACCAAAAAATCACGAGCGCCTTCCGGAGAAGATGAAGTTAAAATCGGAGTTTGATATTCCACAAACCCTTGTTCACGCATTAACTGACGAGATCTTTCAATAACCTTAGAACGAATCAACATATTATTGTGGATTCGCTCTTTACGCAAATCTAAAAAACGATATCTTAAGCGTAATTCTTCAGGAGCTTCATCTTCTATTGCTACTTGAAAAGGCAGAACTTCAGCTCTTGAATGTATTTCCAAAGCGTTAACCTTGATTTCAATATCACCGGTCGGCATATTTTTATTAACACTCTCTCTGGCGATAACCACACCACTGAATCCAACCACAGATTCCGGTCTTAATCCTTCTATCTCTGCAAATAAATCTGAACTACTATCAACTACACATTGTGTAATCCCGAAGTGGTCTCTCAAATCAATAAAGCACAAATTACCTAAGTTACGTTTACGATGTATCCATCCGGCTATCTTAACTTCCTTATTAATATCAGAAGCTCTCAATTCCCCACAAGTATGTGTACGATAGTTTTGCATAATTAATCCTCTATCAAACTTTTAATAACTCAACACCTGTTTTAGCTCTAAAGCTTATCAAAATCAATATTAAATCTTAATTTTTCAAAAAAAAAGCAACTGCAAAAACAGTTGCTTTCAATTTAACATCTTAAAGTAGATTACAGATACTTGTATCGAATCATCTTAAACTCTACTTCAAAACCCATTCGTGAGGCCAGTTTCTGCACAGCTTCTTTCCAACCTTCTTCACCAAGTACCACCTCCTCGTCAGGAGCATGTCTGTTAGTGTTTTCGGTATTAGCAAGAAGAATATGAACTGTATCATCTTCCTCTCGTGGATATGCATGCATCTTAAGATACACACTATCATCCAAATAGATAGCCTTTGCTATAGCTCTGACATCTGCCAACCAGTCATTAAAATACTTAGTCGGCATCTTAACATCAGCTAAAGCGGCTTCAACAACGTGATACTGCATTGCATTTTCAAACTTATCACGCTTTGGCTGCTTACTTTTCCCTTCTTCCACCACATAGAACGGATAATACTTATAAGTATTAGCCAAATTCTTCATGATGTCAAACATCGGCCCTTCACGCTTCTGAAATTCAACAAACAAAATATCGTTGAACCCTCCGATTACCATAGTCTTTCCCCTTCTGTACTTAGGGTTATAAGACCTGAGAGCCCCTTGCAATACACTGATTGAATTTTCGCTACTTGCATCGACAATAGCATAAAGTCTGCAATTTGGGTTTTTTTCCATAATAATTAAATTTTTAGTTAAACTTAAATTAATATTTCACAATTTACCAATCGGAAATTTTTTCAATTCATAATTATTATATTAAACATAACATAGTACTTCTTATATATTTTCTTTTTTATAAAAACACAAGTTATTTTTAACATAATTCGATAAAGCTCTTGCTTTTTTATTGATATTGAGGTTATTTGCTTTTATAAACAATTAAAAATAAAGGAAACTTATGCTACTAATTACCCAAACAAATGAACTTGAAGCTTTTTGCAATAGCATTTCAAACCAAGAATTTGTCACCATAGATCTTGAATTTTTAAGAGAACATCATTACTACGCACAATTATGCTTAATCCAAGTCGGTTCAAATAACGGATGTGCCATCATTGATCCGTTATCCGAAGAAATAAATCTTAAGCCGTTTTTTGCATTAATGCAAAATCCTAATATTATCAAAGTTTTTCATTCTGCACGCCAAGATATTGAAATAATTTTTCATCATAGCGGACAAATTCCTTCTCCCGTATTTGACACTCAAATAGCCGCTATGGCTCTCGGATACGGAGAAGCAATCAGCTATGAAGGACTCGTAACTCATATATTGCACCGCAGTTTAGATAAAACCAATCGTCTTTCAGATTGGAGTAAACGCCCCCTATCCGATTCTCAATTGCAATACGCCTTATCAGATGTAACACACCTTTTAGAGATATATAGCTATTTATCTCAACAACTGAAGAAAAAAGGACGTGAAGATTGGATAAAAGAAGAAATGAATATTTTATTATCTCCAAGCACTTACGAAAACAATCCTTATGAATCATGGACAAAGATTAAACATCGCTCTCACAGTGCGCATTTTCTTACTTTATTACGAGAGCTTGCAGCATGGAGAGAAAAACGTTCACAAAATAAAAACACACCGCGTCAAAGCTATATCAAAGATGATATGCTATTAAATATTTGCGCTGCCAACCCCAAAACGAAAGAACAACTATGTCAAATTCGCAACCTGCGTCCGGATGTCGCTAAAGGAAAGCTTGGCGATGAAATTCTAGCCGTACTTGATTTTTGCCAAACCATACCGGAAAGCGAATACGTTGTTCCTCCAAAGTTCAAAGACTTACCTGACAAGTCAAATGCTTTATACGAACTGTTAAAACTTCTTCTAAAGATCATAAGTCAACAAGAAAAAGTTGTTTCTCGTCTTATTGCCTCAGATGAAGACATACACCTTTTTGCTGCCTACAAAGATACCGACAACCCTATTCTTCAAGGATGGAGATACGATATATTCGGTCGTCATGCCATATTATTACGAGAAGGAAAAACTTCTATAAAATACAATCCGCAAAATAATACTATTGAGCTTAATTCCCCAAACCTTTAGTATTTCTTTTATTTTTAAAAAAGTCTTTAAGTAATTGTGCGCATTCATTCTCCAGAATTCCCCCGCATACAAAAGGACGATGATGACAAGTTTCTTGTTCAAAGAAACGCACCCCGCTTACTACGGCTCCACCTTTAGTATCTGTTGCCCCAAAATATAAATTTTCTATCCTTGCAAAAGATATCGCAGCAGCACACATCGTACATGGTTCCAATGTAACATACATATCCATTCCCCATAAACGATTGGTTCCAAGCTTATCACAAGCGGTTTGAATTGCTTTTATTTCCGCATGAGACACCGCATTTTCAACATGCTGACATAAATTATAAGCTTCTGCTATAATTTCTCCACTCTTAGAATTAACAATTATGCATCCTATTGGCACTTCATCTTGTTGATATGCTTTTTTTGCCAACTCAAGCGCCTTATACATATAATCTACTCTTTCCATACTATTCCTTTTTTGTTGTAATTTTATTTGATTATGCTAAATCTAAAACAAAAAGGGAAGAATAAAATGACAGAAAGATTGGCAAAATTTATCGCTCGCTCAGGAGTATGCTCTCGCCGTAACGCAGAAGAACTTATCAAACAAAAACGAGTTACTGTTAATGGTGAAATCATCTCTTCTCCTGCTTTTAATGTAAACGGTAACGAAAAAATTCTTATTGATGGCGAGAAATTACCGTCTAAAGACATTACTCGCTTATGGTTATACCATAAACCAACCGGTCTTGTAACCTCACATAAAGACGATAAAAATCGTCCCACCGTATTTGATAATCTTCCTGCCGGACTTCCTCGTGTCATATCCGTCGGAAGATTAGATCTTAATTCTGAGGGTTTATTACTTTTAACCAATAACGGAGAACTTTCTCGCAAACTTGAATTACCGAGCAACGGATGGATCCGCCGTTATAAAGTAAGAGTCCACGGTATCGTAAATGAAAATAAATTAAAATCGCTATCCGACGGCACTACCATTGATGGCATCAATTATGGTCCTGTACACGCAGTCATTGAAAGCACCCAAGGTACTAACACTTGGCTCGTAGTAACCTTATCGGAAGGCAAAAACCGAGAAGTACGTAAAGTTATGAAATCCATCGGACTAGAAGTATCTCGCCTGATTCGTCTATCGTACGGACCTTTTCAACTTGGCTCTCTAAAAAGAGGAGAAGTAAAAGAAGTACCAACCAAAACACTAAAAGAGCAATTAGGAAATAAATTTGACCTATGAGAATAATCGGCGGAAAATACAGAGGCAAAAATTTATTATCTCCTCAAAACCCCAACGTGCGCCCTACATCAGATCGCACCAGAGAAGCAATATTCAATATTTTACGTTCAAAATTTAATAACAATTTTTCTAATTTAAACTTAATAGAGCTATTTTGCGGAAGCGGTGCTTTTTCCCTTGAAGCCATCTCACAAGGTTTTCTGTCAGTAACCGCCATTGATATTGATACTTCATCAGTCTGCAAAAATGCCAAACTTTTTCCTACAGAACAATCTAAAATAAACATTATCAAAGGAGATGTTATTCACCTCCCAATCCTCAAAAATAAATATAATATATTGTTTATGGATGCTCCTTATAAACAAAATTTAACCGTAACCGCTCTAACATCAATTGCAAAATACTTAGACAATAATGCTCTATGTATAATAGAACTTCATAAAGACGAAACCATCCTAATTCCCGCAAATTATCAAATCATTGATGAAAGAATTTATGGAATTGCCAAAATAATCATCGCCCGCTTCATCAGTTAAAATTTTTAACCGTAATATTTTCAACGGCTAATTTATTATCCCGATATGTGATAGGTGTTGTTAACGTAAGATATTCGTCATCATTTTTAGCTTTAAAAGCTTTTGCACCTAATAAAATATTTGCAACAAAAACTCCCTTACGCTCTAAATATTTTTTTTCTTGTAAATCATTCAAAAAATTCAGCAATGCTTTAGATGACGTATGAAGACTGATTTTCGGCTCAAATTTTTCATTAAACTGAACATCTCCTCTTCCGACCAATAACAAAGGATCCCAACTTATCATTACTGATGAAACATCAATAAAACCGCCGCTTTTCAACCAATTTTCCGCACCAATCAAAATTCCTTCTTTATCACTTAATTCTCCCCACAAATTAAGATTCATATAAATCCGGCGAATATTGGATGTCAGCGGATAATTAAGCAGCCCGTTTAAAGTAACGTTATTTATTTCTAAATGACTTTCCATTGTCATCGGCAAAATTGAATTAGTTCCCTTATTTTCTGTCAACCTTGAAATTAATGTTGCCTTTTTAATCTTTGCAAAATCTTTAATATTTACTTCGTTAAAATATAACTCCACAGACTGAAATTTATATTTTTTTCCTAAGCTTAAAAACATTTTCACACTGTCACTATTAATATCGCGGATCTTGTCATCAAACTTAATTTTTATGTTTCCGCTAATATCAAATTTTATTTTTTTCCATCCCCACCACCTCGGTCTTGCAGAAACATTTTCAATATTTACCTGCCACAAATTTTTTCCTTTTAAATTATAAACAGATAAATTTTTTATTTTCATTAGCGGATAAACAAAAACATTATCAAAATCAATTTCTTCATAAGCAACATCAAGTCCGATTTCATTTAAATCCGCTATGACGGTAGCAATTCCGTTTTTAAAACTCTTTATTGCAGCATTTCTGCTAAGTGTAACATCAATAAATGTCAGCATTAAACCGAAAGCTAATATTGCGGATACAACAACCCACTTATTAAAAAACACACGATACTTGCCTTTGGCTGGCTTTAATAACAATTTATTTTTTAATGCTTTCATATCCATTGAAAACTATCCTCTGTATATTTGAGCTTTGGTATATGGATAATTTTTTATTGTTTCTTCATTTAATTCTTTACATTTTGTTTCAATTTTATTCTCTAATTCCGTCATAAAAGATTTTTTATCCAAACCTGTTGCTATAGGCTCCAAAAATTCAAAAATAACTTTTCCGGAATAACGCAGAAATGAATTTTTTTTCCAAAATAATCCTGTATTTGTTGCAACCGGCACAACCGGCAATTCCAGATGTTGATATAACAAAGCAACCCCGGGTTTATAAGATGTTTCTTGTCCGGGTTGCTTTCTGGTTCCTTCCGGAAATATAAAAACCGGACGTCCGTCATCAACTCGCTGTTTTGCATGACGTAACATATTTTTCATAGCTACTGCACCTGCCGATCTGTCAACGGGAATCATTCCGTAAAAATACTGCGCCCACCCAAAAATAGGAATATAAGTAAGCTCTTTCTTCAAAATAAAAGCAGCCTTCTTAATATAATTTGTTAAAATATATGTTTCCAATGCAGATTCGTGTTTTCCGGCATAAATAACTCCGTCCTGCTTAAGATATTGACTGCCTCTGATTTCCACTTCAATACCACCGATATTTTTCAAACACCAAACCAACGCCGGAATAAAACCATAATTCCACACTTTTATTGTTGCTTTAGGAGAAAATACTCCGACAGCGGAATTAACTACACACCCCAGCGCAAGCAAAGAGTACCAAACGACATTAAGCAATAAAGACCGCAAATACAGCATATTAACTCCTTTTTCAAAAAACACTGCGTAAATATACGCATATAAATTTATTATATTCTTCAAATATCAGCAAGAACGTATGCCAACTCCTCCACCACTTTTTATTAACCTTATCTGAATATACGGGATGAGGGATAATCTTCAAATTTTTATCACGCAACCTAAATTCTGCTAAACTACGTTCAACATGATAATTAGATGTAACTAAACGAATAGAATTTATTTTATTACTGCGTAACCAGTTGATTGTTTCTTCAGCGTTTCCGATTGTATTTTGTGCTTGATAGCCGATAGTAATATTATCATCATTATCAATTTTTATATTTTGCGTATTTTTAATATCTTTCCAAGATATTTTCTTCCCTACTCCGGATATAAACAAATGCTTAGCTTTACCTTGCTCCAAAATTTTTACCGCTTCTGCGATTCGGTTTCTTCCTCCGGTCAGAGCAATAACAGCATCAACGACCGTTTCATCATCAATTTCATAAGCATTAATACGTTCTGCAAACAAAGCAAAACCTATTACCCAAAATACTCCTAATAAGCAAAATACATTTATAACAATTTTTTTCATTACAACATCTTCTGTAAAGTACGCTTTACGGTATAATAAGCCGTCCACATGGAAATTCCCGTTGCAAACAGTGGCAACATTAATATTACCATCCAATCACCTATCCCTAAATTTGCATCGCTGATAATTCCGCCTTCAATTTGTGTCGCTAAAGAACCGATAAAAAATATCATTGGAATGGCCAATAATATGCCTATCGTCCCACCTAACAATCCTAAGAACGCCATTCTATGAGCATATTGTTGTGCAATATATGTATCCTTAGCTCCCATAATATGCAAAATTTCAATTATATAACGATGCAACCCCAAACTCATTTGAGTTGTATAAAAGATTGCTCCGGCCGAGATACCTACAACCAATAATAAAATTGTCATTGCATTCATTTTTAAGCCATCTGCAAATTTTATTAATTTATTCAGCCATAATTTATGATTATCCAAAGAAGCTTGTGGTGAAGCTTCGGCCAAATCCTTAGATAATTTTACAAAATCAATATCGGCATTTTTTTCCAATTTTACATCTATAATTCTCGGCATCGGCAAGTTTTCTATATTAACGCCATCCCCCAACCACGGTTGCACCAAAGATTTGAGTTGTTCGTCATCTAATGCTGACACTCTTACCACACCTTCAACACCTTTTAAAAAGTCAATGGCTTTTTCTTGATAAGCTAATGTTTCTGCTGTTGCTTTTTCCTGATTGACATCATTAACCGGCATAATCTGAACAGTTATTGAGCCTAAAATACTTTGATGCCAATTTTCTAAAATTGAATTAATTGCCAACACTCCGGACAATGTAATCGCAAAAATAAAAACCGCTATTGCAATAATTACTTGCAAAAACAAACTTGTACTATCCCCTTTTAAGGGAAGTTCTTGCTTTCTTGCTATATAAGCAGGCCTAGACATTTATATCTCCCAAAGCAGAATAGTTTTCAGGATACAAAACATGAAGTTCTCTATTTTGTAAATGCAAACGAGGATACACAAAATCATTAATCAGCTTATCACTATGTGTGGCGATTACAACTGTTGTTCCCAATTTATTTAGTTCCACAAACAACTTCATAAGTTTAGGAGCAATAAAATTATCAACGTTGCCTGTAGGTTCATCTGCCAAAAGCAATTCCGGACGATTAATAACTGCTCTTGCAATTGCAATTC
>JAFTII010000009.1 GCA_017457005.1 Alphaproteobacteria bacterium
CCAAATGTCAAAAATGTTATGCGGATAATTGTCGTAATCGTGTTGATAATAGTACAGATTTAGGTTGTGATACTTATTGGTCTGATTGCTCAACTAAGTGTGAAGTCGGAAAGACCTGTGTACCAACCGACTGTTCGGCTTATACACTGACTTCTTGTCCTGCCAATGCCACTTGTACTAATTGCACCGTCGGATGTGGAGATAGTACGCAAAAATATAAATTTACCAAATGTACTGCAGGCTATGATTGGTCAGGTACACGTTGTATTGCATGTGATTTTGCTTCCGGTGGTTATACATTGACATCTTGCCCTACGAACGGAAATTGTACATCTATAACTTGTGGTGGAGTTACAAAGTATAAAGTTACCAAATGTGCTACAGGATATTATCTTGCTAATGGAACTTGTAATAAAATACAAAATGCCATAGCATTTGTATTATCAGTAAATTCTGCTGGTGGAGGGATAAAGATTTATACCGGAATTACCAATAATTATAATATTGATTGGGGTGATGGAGTTATAGAGACCTACACAAATACCTCAACATCAACACATTCATACTCGGCAACCGGTGAGTACCAAATCGTAATTACGGGAAATGTTCCTAAATTTTATGTTGATATATTAACCAGTAGTTATCCGACAAAAATATTAAATGTTGATTTAGATACCTTATCGGTTATTGGAAGAAGTGCTACTACACCAACATTTAAGAATTGTAGCAATGTTACCGGTACAATTCCTGATAAATTGCCTCCCAATCTTACTGAGGTATATGCATTATATTCTGGTTGTAGCGGTTTAACGGGAAATATTCCGGAACTACCATCAACGTTAACTAAGGGATTACATATGTTTTCAGAGTGTAGTGGTTTAACAGGAGAAATCTCTGAATTACCTGAAACATTAACTGATGGTAGTTATATGTTTGATAGTTGTAGTGGATTAACAGGGCAAATTCCAGCGTTACCGTCTAAATTAACTAATGCTTATTCTATGTTTTATGGCTGTAGTGGATTAACAGGAAGTGTCCCTAAGCTACCGAATACATTAACGAATTGCAGTAATATGTTTGATAGTTGTAGCGGTTTAAATGGAACTTTTGATAATTCTAATCTTGTTAATACACAGATAAGAGATGGTTCGGGAATGTTTTATGGCTGTACAGGTTTAACAGGAAATCTTCCTGAATTGCCACCTACATTAACTGATGGTTCCAGCATGTTTGCCCAGTGTACGGGATTAACAGGCAGTATTCCTGAATTGCCGACAGGATTATCAATCGGTACATATATGTTTTATGGTTGCTCCGGTTTAACCGGAACTCTTGATAATTCTAACCTTGAAAATACTAGCCTTTCATATGCTGATCGTATGTTCTATCAATGTTACAATTTAACTGGAAATATCCCACCTTTACCTTCCAGTTTAACTGATGCTCAAGAAATGTTTTATCAGTGTCAAAATTTAACCGGCAGTATTCCAACCTTACCATCAGGTTTAAAGTATGGTAGTGGCATGTTTTACGGTTGTAAAAATTTAACCGGCGCTATTCCGTCATTACCTTCAGGATTAGCGAATGTTAAAGACATGTTTAATACATGCTCTGGTTTAAGCGGTAGTATTCCTGAATTGCCATCATCAATAACAGATGGTACAAACATGTTTTATAAATGCACCGGTTTAACTGGCAGTATTCCTGAATTGCCATCATCATTAGAAACAGGATATCGTATGTTTGAAGGTTGTAAAAGTTTAACCGGTAATATTCCAACATTGCCATCATCATTAACAAGTGGAACTCGTATGTTCTATGGTTGCTCCGGTTTAACCGGAACTATTTCTGAGTTACCATCATCATTAATAAGTGGAGGTTATATGTTCTACGAATGCAGTGGATTAACAGGCACTGCACCTACTAAACCATCAAACTTAACATCATATCGCTATATGTTTTATAAAACTCAAATTACCAACGACGATTCTTGGCCAAACAGTGCTTTTTGGTAACAACAAAACTTATTTTCCACTACAAGCTTTAACAAAAGTGCCAAATAATTTTGTTCTGAAATCTTCACTATTCGGAAAATTCCGTTCCGGGTGCCACTGTACCCCCAATACAAAATCACTCCACGGATTTTGCGGTTCAATAGCTTCAACCACTTCATCATCTGACAATGCCGATATGATACATTTTCCTGGTTTATTTATCACAATTGCTTCACTATGATGTGAATTAACTGTCAATTCATCATCTTCTGCAATTTTTGCAAGCAATGTCCCTTTTTTTATTTTTATTTTATGTACTATCTTATCTCCGCCAATCAAATGATTCTTATGCCCTTTTTCCAATTTGGCTCCACAAAAACCACCCAACATTTGCATTCCTGCACAAATCCCCAACAATGGCAAATTATGTTTTTGAGCATATTTCAAAGTATTCAAATAAGCTTGCCCGCGCTTATCTATATCTTGGCAATCATCTGATTCATACCAATCTTTTGGAGAATTGAAAAAACCACCGATTAACAAAATTCCTTGAGGTTGATAATTTTCTAGAACTTTTTCAATCTTATCATAAGCAAAAAACAGCGGATATCCTCCTGCCTCAATTATCGCCCTGACATACGCCGGATGAATTGTAAAATCTTTTTCCTCTCTATCCGGATGTTTATCTTGCCCTAAAATAATTGCTATTTTAGAACGATTACCAATATCCACTCCCTTAACTCTAATCTCCGGTAAATATCCTTGTGCATATACTTCTGCAACCCTATCATTTTCCAATTTATAGACCGGAATATCATAACACGGATATTTGTCTTCTGATAAATACAGAATTTTATTCATATAATTTGGGCAATGGTTCATTATATTTTGCTTTCACTTTAATATTTTTATTAATTTTATTAAATACTCTGATAAACAATACTTCATTCCAATCTGCATAGTCTTTTGCGTATAATGCTTCTGAAAGTTTATCAAGCTCACACCGAAACTCTTTGTCTGCAACCTTATCGTCAACATCTTGCAAACTCAAAAATTTTTCATTCGGCCATTTTGCCATTGCCCAAGCTAAGATACCATCACGCAATAAGCGAATATCTCTTTTTTTTGCGGCTGCAATTACATGTTTTGCTTTTTTTTGAGCGCTCTTAACATTTTTCAGCACACTCGCAAATTTCATTACTGCCAAGCACAACAAAATTCCCAAAACAAACATTACTACATACATAACATAAGGATAATCACCCATATTTTTCATTGTTTGCAAGCTCTGTGTTTTATCATTAATTATTTTATCTTTATTATCTTCTTTGGTTTCAGACATAAATGTTTGTTCCGCAGTACCGCTAACACTGATTTCCTGCGCCGGCAAAATTGCAGTTTCCATCTTTTTACTGATGACATTATACCAATCAACTTTTATTTCCGGAAGCAGGATTCTCCCGCCTTTATTCGGAATATAAACATTTGTTGTTTTTTCTACAGAAACAATTTTACCATTATCTATATTCATCTCCGTAAAAGGTTTCTCCGGATACTGTTTAACCCCTTCAACATCAACAAATTTCAGTTCCGGCAATTGGCTGTCAATCACTCCTACTGCTCGCAAATATATGTTTCGGCTGACTGCTTCGCCAACTTTAAACTGCGGATTCTTAGGTTCAAACTCGGCATAAATTTCAACATCTTCTGCTGGCAGCCACCACTTATTTGCATTTTCCGATACTGCGGGCAATACTGTGATTTCTATCGGATCCGCATTAAGTTGCACCGGATTCCTTGTTGCAAACACATCGGCAATATCCAAACCATTAACAAAAAAATCATCTGCAAACAACCCTTGGAATGGGTCTCTTCGTTGTTCTTTAGTTAAATAATACCCGTTAAAACGTACTGCCGGAATTGTTAAATTTCCGCTTTTTTGCGGAAACAACGCATAGCTAAACTTAATTTCCCGATAATTTTTATCATCAATTTTTTTATAATTTATCTGCGGCTCGCCAAGAGTTTTGATTATCCAATCATCACTATTGTTCGTTAAAAACATCGGAGCTTCTCCTTGCAAACCTCCGGCATCATAAATTGTAAGAGTGTAATTTATTTGTTGTTGAACATAAGGCCTTGTATTATCAACACTTCCTTCAATTTTAAATTTTACAAGATTTTGAGGTTGCTTAATATTACTCTGATTAACAGCAATCTCACCGACATTTATATTTAGCGGTTTAGTCTGCAAATTATCCAATTTTATTACCGGAATAGTAAGTTTACCGTTTTTATTCGGCATCAAAACCAAATTCCATTGCTGAGATTGCTCCACACTTCCGTTTATTATATGGGTTCTATAAGCATTAGATACCGAATAAATTGTAAAATCTTGCTCCAAAACTGCAAAATCCGGAACATTTGAAGTTTTCCCGTCTTTTAATTCTACAGTTAATAAAAACGTCTCTCCTTCAGGAATATCTGAACGATTTACCTTCGCTTCCAAAACCTGAGCTGACAGTTTTCCTGAAATCATTAATCCTAAAAGCAATATAAATATAAATTTTTTCATTTTATCACCTATAATTTATTATTATATCGTTGCAGTTCAAACTCCTTACGTATAAGCGCCCTTAAAAGGCCTCCCGTATCTTCCGGTATTTCTCTGTATTGTTGTGTTCTTGCCTGAATTTTTTCATCATATTCTTGTTCCTCTTCACCTTGCTGAACAGCCCCGCCGCTTTGCGCTTGCGGTAAATTATCTTCAACCTGATTTTCACCCGTCAATTGAGATTGGTTATTACTTTCATTTTGCTGTTCATCTCCTTTTTGCTCTGAGGTATCAGAATTCTGTTGCTGTTCATTTTCCGCATTACCGGATTGAGGCTTTTGTTCTTTTTGCTCATTTTCTGTTTTATCGCTACTATTACCCCCGCTACCGGATTGCTCATCCTGTTTCTGCTTATCATTTTGTTCCGTTTGTTGATTTTGCTGCTGATTCTGCTGATTTTGTTGTTGTTTTTTCAAATATTCCAAATTAAATTTAGCATCTTCATGATTAGGACTTATTTTCAAAACATCTTCATATTTAGCAATTGCTTCAGCTATCTTTCCTGACTTTGCCAAAGCATTTCCTTGATTATATAAAGAAGTTACCGAAGTCCCTTTTGCAAATTCCATATAAGCTTTTTCGTAATTTCCTTGCCTATACAAACTTGCACCTTTCCACTCTGAAATAGAAAATTTCTGTTCCGCACCAACAAAATTTCCTTTGCTGAACTCACGCAATCCTTCCTGATTATCATTCAAAAAGAAACCAGCTTGAACATTGGCAGAAATTAATAAAAACACTAATATCAAAATACCTTTTCTAAAAAAGTACAAACAACAAACCAATGGAATTATTAACAAATAATAACCATAATCCAACCAAATTGATTGCCAATTTCTGCTTTTATTTAATTCTAAAGACATTTTGCTGAATTCATTAACCAACGTATTGATATCTTCATCACCACTGCTAAGCAGAACATAATTTCCGCCACCTTGTCTTGCTAACATTTCAAGCTTTTCATTCTTTTGCAGATTGATTGATAAAACACTAACTTTATACCCTAATGCAGAAGCTTGTTTTGCCTGTTGCAAAGCTTGTTCAAAGCTTTGTCCGGCATCTGATGTCACTAATAATATATTTCCCTTAATATATTCTGCCTTCTGAAATTTAGTTATGGCTAATTCTATTGCTCTATCAGCTCTGTCTCCGTTTTGTGGTATAATATTCAAATCTACCGCAGATAATAAATTAATAATTATATTTGCATCATCACTAAACGGAGAAATAACAAAAGGCTCCGAACTATAAACCATCAAACCGCTTTGAGTACCTTTTAATTGTTCCAATAAATCTTTTAACTTAAATTTTGCTCTTACCAACCGGCTGGGGGAAACATCTTTATTTTCCATATCCGTAGATAAATTAAGCGCAATCATCAACGGATTCTCCGGCTCTAAAGCTTGTATCTCTTGTTTTTCCCAACTTGGTCCTGCCGCCGATATAATTGCAAAAAACAATCCTATTCCTGCCAACCAAGCCATTATCTGACGTTGAGAAGAAGACCCCTTTATCAATAAATAACCCAACAGTTTAGAATCTATTACCTTTTCCCAAGAAGACTTACTTACTCCACCTTTAAAACTTTTTGCTAACCACCATAAAGGAATTAACAAAAATACCAGAATCCATGGTCTTAAGAAATGAAAACTTACTAACCATTCTTCCATTAATAAGCCCTCCGTAATACTAAAGCCAAAGCCATACTCATTAAGATTGCAGCCATTAACGGAATATAATACAACTCTTTGACTTCCCTAATAAATCTTCCTTGTGCAGAATTCCCCTCCAACTGATCTATCAGATCATATATTTTTTGTAAATCCGTTGCACTTTCTGCTCTGAAATATTGACCTTTTGTGACAGCCGCCAACGCTTTTAAGCCTTTTTCATCAACTTGTGGATTCAACGCTGAAAATAATCCCAAAAACATATTTTTATTACCCACTCCGATTGTATAAGTCTTTATTCCTTCAGCTTCTGCTAATTTTATTGCTTGAGCCATAGATAAACTGCCGTCATTACTCTCTCCATCCGTAAGTAATACAATTGCTTGTCCGTTTTTAGAAATTTTGTTTTTATTCGCCATGTTTTTGAGAGCCAGTCCTAAAGCATCTCCGATACTGGTTGAATCTCCTGCCATTCCGGCATCCATAAGCCACAATATTTCTGTCAATGATTGCTTATCATACGTAAGTGGCGATTGCAAATAAGCTCGTGTTCCAAATAACACTAAACCAACTCTATCATTTGCACGCTTTCTAACAAAATCCGCAGCCGCATTTTTAACTGCTGTCAACCGATCTATTCTACGGTTACCCAACACAAAATCATTAGCCAACATAGATGTTGAAATATCCAACACCAGCATAATATCTCGGCTTTCTTCTTTTACCCTCACCGGTTCTCCCAACCATTGTGGACGAGCCAAAGCCGTAATCAACAAAAACCAAATCGCAAATAACAACCAAAAATTTTTAGAATATCGGTTATTGTCTCCTCCACTACCGATTTTCCATACATTACCGGATTTTATTGATATTTTTTCTAAATCCCCGATAAAAGGTATTTTTAAAGCATCTCCATGCAATCCTTTTACCGGCGGCAATAAAAACCTCCACAAAAAAGGTAACCCCAACAAAACAAAAAACCACGGATACGCAAAATGTGTCATAAATTTTCTCCTATCCATTCTCGGCAAAATTTACGCACTTTAATTACATCATCTTTAGAATAACCCTTTGTTTCTTCCGGAATATATGGAGCATTTATTAACAATTCCGCTGCTTTACCGGTCAGTGGCACTTTTTGTTTTGAATTCAAAAAAGCAATCCATTCATCGCCTGACAACACTGCCGCTTCTTTATATTTAAATACACAAACTCTACGCAAAATTTCAGACATTTGCACAACAGATGATATGGTATTATTACAATATATATTATTTAACAAATACAATGCATACCTTTTTTTTGATTTTCTTCGCAAAACCATAATTAAATGTATAAGCACTATCACTAAAACAACCGCAAACAAAATAATCCCCCAACCATATCCGGGAGGAAACGCAGGCACCCCTTCTGGCAAATGAATATCTCTTAATTCCGGCAGATTATTATCTTGCATTTTTTTATTCCGATACAACATTAAAAATCTAATTAAATTTAAGGATTATTTACGTAAATATCAAGCCTTTTAACAAATAAAACCCGAAACAAATTTGTTTCGGGTTTTATAATAACTCTCTCAAAAGCTATTGCTTTTTCTTCCTGTTTTTTGCTTTTTCAACACGACATAAGGCTGCTTCCCTACGTTCTTGTTGTTTTTTTTAACACTTCTGGAGAACAAGAAATAACCTTTCTACGAGAACCGAGCCTTACTCCATCAAGATAACAAATCAATTGTCCTTCAGCATTTTCAATCTCCAAACATTGTCCGGGTTTGGGACGACCTATTCCCTGAAACTGAACTCGTAAAATTTCTACTTTCTCAAATTCAAAATCGCTATCAATCAAGCTTTTTTTAAAAAAGAGCGTGAAATATTTATTACTTTCCACAACCTCTTCAATTTTTAAACGTATCATAATTTTTGGGTTTAATTTAATAAAAATTCTTGTCTAAAAATAACATAACTCATTTTAGACAAAAATCAAGTTTTTTGTGTAAGACATTCAAAAAGAAATTACAACTTGACTATACCGTGCTTTTTCTTTCCCTGAGAAATTTTAGCCTGCCCATCTATAAAATCCTCCTTTATTAAACGATAATTTTCATCTGTAATAACCTTATCGTTTAATTTAAGACCGCATTGTTTAATCAGTCTTCGTGCCTCTCCTTTACTTGACACAAAACCAATATCCATAAACGCATCTAAAATCCCCATCCCTTCAGAACCAGATATTTGCGGCAATTCCCCTCCGGCAAACCCTTGCTCAAAAATCTGTACTGCTGTTTTTTGAGCTTTTTCAGCTTCTTCAAGTCCTCTGCAAATTTTAGTAGCTTCAAAAGCCAGTATCTTTTTCGCTTCATTAATTTCCTGATCTTTCAAAGCTTCCAGTTTGTATATTTCATCCATTGGCAAATCTGTATAGATTCGCAAACATTTACCAACTTCAGAATCCCCAATATTTCTAAAATATTGATAATAATCATAAGACGGTAATTTTTCTTCATTAATCCAAACGGCATTACCTTCAGACTTACCCATTTTTTTGCCGTTAGAATCAGTTATAATCGGGCTGGTAAAGCCAAATAATTCAACATCTAACTTTCTTCTTCCCAATTCCGTTCCGGAAGTAATGTTTCCCCACTGATCCGAACCTGCAATTTGAGCTCTACAGTCATATTTTTGATATAATTTCACAAAATCATATCCTTGAAGCAACATATAATTAAACTCCAAGAAACTCATCGGTTGTTCTCTCTCCAAACGAGATTTAACGCTATCCATTGTAAGCATTCTGTTAACAGAATAATATGTTCCGATATCACGCAAAAAGGCAAGATAATTTACATCTTTAAACCAATCCCAATTATCTACCATCTCCGCATCATTAGCCCCTGTTCCGAATTTCAAAAACTTTGCAAAAGATTTTCTTAAACCGGCATTATTAAACTCCAATTGTTCCTCAGACAAAAACGGACGCAACTTATCTTTACCGGAAGGATCGCCGATTCTCGCCGTTGCTCCTCCTACTAAAGCAATCGGCTTATGCCCGCATTTTTGGAACCAGCGCAACATCATTAAAGGCACAATATGCCCCACATGCAAACTATCCCCCGTAGGATCGGATCCCAAATATCCTACTGCCGGTTTTCCGCTTTTTTCACAATCATATAAATAATCATCAAAGCCTTGTTCATTTGTACACTGATTATAAAAACCTCGTTCAACCATAATATTAATAAATTGGGATTTAAATTGAGCCATTTTATTTTCCTTAAACATACTCACATTAATAACTAAATTTTAACGCATATTAACATAATATTTGAGCATTGCAAGATAGGAGTTTTATTTTTCGCTATGGATACCCTTCATCCCCAAAAAGTTTTGGGCTTAATCAGCGGTTCATCATTAGATGGTGTTAATGCAGCCATAATCACTACTGACGGCTTTGATATCTTTGATTTTGGATTAATTTCAGATATTCCCTATGATGATGAGCTAAGAGAAAAATTACAATTTGCACATAAAAACTATCAGACAATTCCTAATAATGAACAAAAACGCCTAAGTAATGAATTAACAGAATTTCACACTCAAATTGTTAAAGAAATTCAATCTTCCGACACTTCTAAAATAGATTTAATCGGATTTCACGGGCATACAATTGTTCACAAACCTGAAGAACATTTTATTTTAGATATCGGAGACGGACAAATGTTAGCAAACTCCACCGGTATCAAAACCGTATCACGTTTCAGACAATCAGATATTTTGTCAGGAGGACAAGGAGCTCCTCTATCCTCGGTATATCACCAAGCTTTAAGCGTATCTCTACCCAAACCGGTTGTTTTTGTTGATATTGGAGGCATTTCCAGCCTGACTTGGATTGGAAATAACGGAGAAATGCTTTCTTTTGATATCGGCCCCGGCAACAACATAATCAACGATTGGGTTCTAAAACACAGTGGACAGCACATGGATTACAACGGAACCCTTGCCGCTTTAGGCAATATTCATTCTGAAATTGTCAAACAATTACTTCATCACAAATTTTTAGCTAAACACCCTCCCAAAGCTGCTGATAAAAGCACTTTTACCGAAAAATCCGAACACCTTGAAGGATTAAATTTAAATGACGGCGCCGCAACTGCCACTCAATTTATTGCCGAAGCAATAGCTTATTCCATAGCTTTTCATCTTCCTGAACCGCCCAAACTTTTAGTTTTATGCGGAGGGGGAGCATTAAACCCCACATTGGTAAGATTTATTCGTCGTCAATTGCCGGAAATTGAAGTCAAAACAAGCTCTGACTTTAATTGGCACCCACAAGCTATTGAGGCTCAAGCTTTTGCTTTTTTGGCAGCCCGAAGAATTAACCTTATCCCATCAAGTTACTCTTTTACAACCGGAGTTCCCAATGCCTGTATCTGCGGTGAAGTATTTATTCCTCAAATTTAGAATATTTGACCGATAAAATCCATAAACCAATTAAAATTTTTATCATTAAGATATGCAATTAAGCGCTGATACGTCCATACACCATTCCAGCCTTTAGAATTAAATGCCAGCATAGAACCGATTGCCCACATATTTGCCGAAGGCAAGAACATCGCACAAAATTTATAAGAAACCTTTGGTAGATCTGTTTGTTTTTCATGTATTTGCGAACCTACTGTATCTAAATGATAGCCGATAAAATATCCCATAACTCCATTTAAAATCAAATTTGCAGGAGCAAACAAAGTGTAAACCGAAAATGCAATCATATAAAACAAACCAAATAAAGGAAAAAAATACGGAGCAATAACAATAAGCCAATTTCCTTGCCCCTCAAAGGCCATTTCTCCTCCGGAATTATCCCCCTCAACACGAATTCCTTTAACCTTATGAAAAGTTATAAAAGCAAAAAAAGCATGCGTCATTTCATGAGCAATGATTTCCATGTTTGCTTTTACTGCAGAATCCATCATGGAACGAGCAATAAAAAACATAAAAAATCCAGCCAATAAAGCCATATATCTCCAAGTTACAAAAGGAAAACAATATAAAGATTGAATATACGCAGGCAACGACAATAACATAAATATTGCCAAAGGCCATTTTATTAGTTCAATAAATTTATCAATCAAATAACTCATCTTTACCTCTTTATATGAAACATCATAACTTGCAAATTAAAAATATCAACCATATTAACTCTTCTTCAACATTTCTTATTTATCATGCTAACATAAACTTTTAAAGTTTATCGGGGTGTGTGTTACGCTTCCCCATAAGATATCGCCACCCCGCTACCAAATAAGGAAATAACAATGACAAAAGAAGACCTTAATTCTTATGACTTTTTAATAAATGAAGAAGATGAAGTAATGCTGTTACTTTATGCGCGAGAATCTGCTCCGCAAAATTCTACCATTGAAATATCCGTAGAAAACAAATCTGCCGTATTCTACAGAAATGCAGATGATGTCTTAAATCTTACTGATATACCGGATGAAGTACTTGATTGCTTTGCTGATACAGATAAACTTCTAGTCTGTGAAATAAGCCACGAAGAAGACGAAAAAGACACACAAATAACCTATGCTTATGAAGCTGAAATTACTGATTAAAAAAAACACCGCAATTGCGGTGTTTTTTTTATTATTGATCAGAACTATTTGTTTTCGGCATTTTCTGATTTTGCAGCTTCTGCAGCGGCAGCTTTTTCAGCTGCAACACGAGCCAAATCTTTAGCTCCTTTAGCATTAACATCACGATCAACCAACTCAATAATCGCCATATCAGCAGCATCACCATAACGGAAACCTGCTTTCAAAACTCTAGTATAACCGCCATTACGTTCTTTATAACGTTCAGCCAATGTAGAAAACAACTTAGCTACAACTTCTTTATCACGCAAGAAAGACAATGCCTGACGACGATTCGCCAAACCACCTTTTTTACCTAAAGTAATCATATTATCTACAAAAGTTCTCAAAGCTTTAGCTCTTTGAACAGTAACTTTAATCTGTTCGTGAGTCAAAACAGCTGCGGTCAAGTTAGAAAACAATGCTTTACGAGCATTTGTATCCATATTCAACTTAACATGTTTAACACCGTGTCTCATGACATTTTCCTTTCATTTTTCTCTGGCCTGCAATACAGACCGTATCAAAACCATGATTCTTACTACACAAAATATATAAGAACCCTTTAATCGTTTGCGTTTTTAACATACTAATTTTACAAAAGCAAGTATTATTTTATTGAAATTTAAAGCAAAATATGCTATTAGACGACTTAGAAAAAAATTATTATTAATATTAACTTACAAAATTATGAAAAAGTTTTTTAATCTGCTTAAAATCACTATCTGTGTTATAGTATTTTTGGCAATTTGTTATGGTGCATTCAAGTTCAATGCCGTTGCCGCTGCAAAATTTTGCGGAATTTTTGTTGGCTCGTTAATCATTTTAGCGATTGCCTTTCTTACCGAAAGTTTCATCAGAAAGCGAAATTTACAGCTCTCCCAAACACTGAAAAGCATCCTTGCCGTACCAACACTAATTGTTTGTATCCTACCGGGAATAACTATGGTATGGATTATTGGGGCCGCAGCAATCGCTTTCGGATTGCCTTTTTTCAGTAATGCATTTTTAGCCGGCATTGTAATTATGCTGGTCTTCGTCTTTTTTCTTTTTATCTATTTAGAAAGAACAAACAAATAAAAAGAAACAAAATCCCTTTCTGAATGACAGAAAGGGATTTTATTTATAATGCTTGTAAAATATATTGGCTCATTTTCTCACTATAAAATGACGGATCTGCCACCGGCTCTCCTTCAGCGATTTTTGCCTGATCCAAAAGCAATTTTACAACTTCTTCAATTTTAGTTTTATTTTTTTCATCCATAATCATATCAGCCAATTTTATAATCAACGGATGATACGGATTTAACTCTAAGATTCGCATACTTGCAAATGCCGTATGTTGCTGATTATTTCGCATTAATCTTTCCAAATGCAAACTCATTTGTCCGTTTTCTACCGTAAGGCTAACCGGAGACTTAGTCAGTTTTTCGGTAGCAACAACTTTACCCACTTCACTTTTCAACAGCTCTCCGACAAAATCCATCAATTTTTGTAAACTGCCGGCATCTGCTTTAGGTTCATTTCTATCCCATTTTAAAATGTCATCCGCTTGAGAAATATGCTTTATGGCAGCTCCTTTATAATTCGGTAATACCTGCGTCCAAAATTCATCCACCGGATCAGTCAACAAAAGTACTTCTATGTTTTTGGCGCGAAAAGCTTCTAATTGAGGATTATTCTTCAAAACATTAACGTCATCGCCCGTAATATAATAAACAACTTTTTTATCTTCTTTTATTCTCTCCAAATATTCATCTAAAGTTGTTAATTTATTTTCAAATCCGGTCGTTGCAAAATATGCTAAAGAAGCAATTTCTTCTCTATTTGCAAAATCTTCATAAATGCCTTCTTTAAGAACAGCACCGAAGTTTTTCCAAAACACCATATAATCATCATAATTTTTGATACGTTTTTTCAGCTCTTTTAATATTCTGGAAACCGTCCCGTGCTTAATTTTTTCAATCAACGGGCTATGCTGGAGCATTTCACGAGAAATATTAAGCGATAAATCGGCGGAATCAATTATCCCTTTTACAAATCGTAAATATGATGGTATCAACTCTTCCACTTTATCAGAAATAAAAACTCTGTTTACATACAACTTTAAGCCATTTTTCTTATCAGGCTGAAACAAATCATGAGGAGCTTCTGACGGAACGAATAATAACCCAGTATATTCTATATTTCCTTCAGCCTTAAAATGCAATGTCAACCAAGGATCATCAAAATTATGAGATATATGATGATAAAACTCTTTATAATTGTCTTCTGTAATTTCTGATTTATGTCTGGTCCATAGAGCCGATGCCGTATTAACGGTTTCTTCTCCGGCAGCCCCCAAATCCAAAACTATCGGATAGCCAATATGATCAGAATAAGTTCTTATGATTTGTCGTAAATATATTGTATCAGCATAATCCTTAGCATCATCTTTCAAAAACAACTTAATATCCGTTCCGTTACAATTTCTCTCAGCTAAAGATATTTCAAAACCGTCTATTCCATTAGATTCCCATTTCCAAGCCTGCTCTTCACCTGCTCTTTTAGTAATTATTTCCACCTTGTCAGCAACCATAAATGCCGCATAAAACCCTACCCCGAACTGTCCGATAAGCTCCACTGCAGAACCGTTATCTGCTGCATTTTTAACAAATTCTGCCGTTCCTGATTTTGCAATTGTACCCAAATGATTAATTAAATCATCTTTATTCATTCCGATTCCATTGTCAGATATTGTTAAAGTATTTTTTTCGGCATCAGCATGAATTTTAATTTTTAATTGCCCTGATTGTTTTGCTATCCCCGGATTTGTTAAAGCCATATACTTAAGCTTATCACAAGCATCAGAAGCATTAGAGATTAATTCTCTCAAGAATATTTGTTTTTCCGAATAAAGAGAATTAATCACAATATTCAACATTTTACTTACATCGGCCTGAAAACTTATCTTATCTGACATATTTATTCTCCCAAAAATACAACATTTACAGCTAATTTAGGTAGCATTTAAAAGTTTTGCAAGATTATACTTGATTTATTTAATAAATTAGCTAAAGTTAGGACTGATTTTTTATAACCACAAATGGAGTTAATATAATGGTTTCTGTTGTTACTGATGCTTGCGTTAAATGTAAAGCTTGTGTTGAAGTATGTCCGGTAGATGCTTTTCATGAAGCAGATACTCAATTGGTTGTTGATCCTGATACATGTATCGGCTGTGGTGTTTGTATTTCTGAATGCCCGCAAGAAGCTATCGTTACCGATGATGAAGCTGATGATGCTGCTATCAAGTTCAATGCAGAAAATGCAAAAACTTGCCCTAATGCTAATGAATAATTAGTATTTACACAAAAATAAAACCTCTCATTTAGAGAGGTTTTTTTTATTATTGCATAAAGATTATTTCTAAACTAAATTACAAAGAAGAAGTAATGTATTTACGACATGACGACCATTTAGGAAAGAAAAAGAAGATGAGTGAAACATATTATGACATAGTCGGTATCGGAAACGCAATTGTAGATGTATTAGCTAAGGTAGGAGAAGGTTTTTTAACTGAAAGAAATCTTCCTAAAGGTTGCATGACTTTAATGGATGCACAAACCGCCGGGAAAATTTATATGGACATTATTCCGGAAAGAGAAGTTCCCGGAGGGTCTGCCGCTAATACCGTAGCAGGTATAGCCTCTTTAGGAGGAACTCCTGCATTTATCGGCAAAATTCACGAAGACGAACTGGGACAGGAATTTACCAGAGATATTGGTGCTGCCGGAGTTGATTTTTTCACACCTCCGCTTACCGAAGGTCCCATGACCGGACGCAGTGTTGTTTTGGTAACTCCTGACGCCGAAAGATCCATGTTTACATACCTTGGAGCTGCCACTCATTTAACTGAAGATGATATTGATGAAAACATCATTAAAGCCGGAAAAATAATCTACATAGAAGGATATCTTTGGGATACCGAATGTTGCCAACAATCATTAATCAAAGCCTGTAATATAGCCCATAAATATCATCGTAAAATAGCTTTTACTTTATCTGACACAACCTGTATAATTCGCAACAGAGAAGCCATATATAATTTTATCAAAGAGCATGTAGATGTCTTATTTGCAAATGAGGAAGAAATCAAAGCTCTGTTTGCCGAAACTGATTTTTACAAAAGTCTAGACTTAATCAAACCACATGTAGAAATCGCAGCCATTACCCGAGGAATTAAAGGATCTGTTGTGGTAAACGGAAGAACAAAAACATTTGTTGAAGCAGAAATTGTGGAAAATGTTATAGATTCTACCGGTGCAGGTGATTTATATGCAGCAGGTTTTTTATATGGAATGACACAAGAACGCAGTCTTGGTACTTGTGCTATGATGGGATCTATTGCCGCTGCAGAAATTATAACTCATTATGGCGCCAGACCTGAAGTATCTTTACGCGGACTGGTCAGAAACAAATTAATATCCTATGGAAAAAAAGGATAACAAAAGAGGGATGACTAAACATCATCCCTCTTAAAAAGTTTCAACACCCAGCAATAGTATGTATAGCTCTCAAAAAATGCTATCATCACAAAAAATGCGGAAATACATAACATTGCTCCAAAATTACAACCGATAGTAGCTATTGTTGCCGTAGAAGCGACGAAAACGTTAAACACAACATTTAACAGCAGTAATCTTTGATAATTTTGCTTATTAAGCTTGTTTCTTTTCAATACTATTCCGTACAAAACAAAAACAAGCACTTGCAAACACACATACACTAAAGATATTCTTAAAACACTTAAAGAACATCCTAAAAAAACAGCTAATCTCTCCATAATTTACATATTTTTATAAGACTAATTATAATTTTATTATTCACATAATTACCCTTATTATATAAAATGTAAAGAAAAAAGTCTCTTTTTCTCACTAAATTATTGAATTTTAATTTTAAAAGAGTATTGTAAGGCGAATTTAAAATAATGTATAAAAATATCACTTATGATATGATGACCATTTAAGAAAGAAAACAAAAATGAAAATGAGAAATATTGCCATAATAGCTCACGTTGACCACGGTAAAACGACTCTTGTTGACGGATTATTAAAACAAAGCGGAACTTTTAGAGAAAACCAAAAAGTTGAAACGTGTGTTATGGACAGCAATGATTTGGAAAGAGAAAGAGGAATTACGATTCTTTCTAAATGCACTTCTGTTAATTGGCAAGGAACACACATTAATATTGTTGACACACCGGGACACGCAGATTTTGGTGGAGAAGTTGAGCGCATATTATCAATGGTTGATGGCGTTGTTTTATTGGTGGATTCTTCAGAAGGTCCCATGCCTCAAACCAAATTTGTACTCGGAAAAGCTCTTAAATTAGGTTTATGCCCGATAGTTGTTATTAATAAAGCTGATAAAGCAGATGCTCGTTGTGATGAAGTATTAAATGAAATTTTTGATTTATTCGTAAGCCTTAATGCCAATGATAAGCAACTTGACTTTCCGGTATTATATGCTTCCGGACGTAACGGATGGGCAGTTAACGAACTCAGCGATGAAAAGAAAGATTTAAGCCCTCTGTTTGAACTTATATTATCTTATGTTCCTGAACCGGCTTGTGAACCGGACAAACCTTTTTCAATGTTAGCAACCACTTTAGAAGCAGATAAATTTATCGGCCGTTTGTTAACCGGAAAAATTCAATCCGGAAGTTTGCGTTTAAATGATACTGTAAAAGTTTTAAATAGCAACAACCAAGAATTAGAGCGAGTTCGTGTCAGTAAGATATTAGCTTACCGAGGTCTTAACCGTGAAGCATTAACAGAGGCTCATGCCGGAGATATTGTTGCTGTTGCCGGTGTTGTTAAAGGAACAGTTGCCGATACTCTTTGCGCTTTTGAAGTAAACGAAGCCATTAAAGCACAACCAATTGATCCTCCGACATTGGCAATGACATTTTCTATCAATGATTCACCTTTAGCCGGACGAGAAGGCGATAAAGTAACTTCTCGTATGATATGGGATAGACTCTGCAAAGAGGCCGAAGGTAACATTGCTCTCAAAATCTCACGCACCGATTCCAGTGATGCTTTTGAAGTTGCCGGAAGAGGAGAACTGCAACTCGGCGTTTTAATAGAAACTATGCGCCGCGAAGGATTTGAACTATCCATCTCTCGTCCTCGCGTTTTAATGAAGAGAGATGAAAACGGACAACTCTTAGAACCTATAGAAGAAGTTGTAGTAGATGTAGATGAAGAATTTTCAGGAACCGTTGTTGAAAAGATGGGACAACGCCGAGCAGAAATGACCGATATGATTCCTTCTCAAATCGGAAACAAAGTTCGCTTGATTTTTAATGCTCCATCACGAGGCTTAATCGGATACCATTCTGAATTTTTAACAGATACTCGCGGTACCGGTGTTATGAATCGCATATTTAAAGGCTATGAACCTCATAAAGGAGATATTGATAGCCGCCGTAACGGTGTTTTAATATCATCAGAAACCGGAACAGCCATTGCTTATTCTTTGTGGAAATTACAAGATCGTGGCCCGATGTTTATCGATTCCGGTGTACCGGTCTATACCGGAATGATTATCGGTGAACACACCAAACCTAACGATTTAGAAGTAAATCCTTGCAAATCCAAACAATTAACCAACATTCGCGCTGCCGGAAAAGACGAAGCCATAGACTTAGTTCCGCCAAGAAAAATGAGTTTAGAACAAGGATTATCATATATTCAAGAAGACGAGCTTTTAGAAGTAACACCTAAAACCTTACGCCTACGCAAAAGGATTCTTGATCCTATAGCTCGCCGTCGTCAAAAACCAGCAGAAATATAATATTTTAAAGCTCCGAAATTAAAATTTCGGAGCTTTTTTTTACAAAACTTATTGTGGAGATTTTGATATTTTTTATCGGATTTTATTTCTATCTACGGCAACCGCAATCTGAGGTGTTTTTTTCTTAAACGGATTAATTTTATCTAACAACTTATTTAACTTGTTTGAAGCATCCTTATTCAAACCATCAACAACCAAGGCAAGTGCATGAGCCGGTTTACCTCTGACCTCTCTACTTTTACCAGATGCAATAACCTTATTTTCCATATATAAAGTTCTGGCTTTTTTCACAGCTTTGTAAGTTTCCGGCATATTGCTTTGCAAACACTTTGAACCTTCAGCCAATTCCAAGCCTTTTTCGGTAATTTTATTAATAAAAGTTTCCAGTCCGCTCCGCAGACCTCCAACTCCTCTGGTCTTCTTAATTTCAGTCATAATTTATCTCCACAAATTTCATCTCTTTTGTCTATTATCGCAAGCAAGCAAGCTTTTGTCAACAAAAAAACATCATCAAAACCCTAAAATCATAGGCAAAAGTACATTTTATTGTTTCTTTATTACAGATAATAACCTATAATCTCTTAAAATCAACTTAATAAACCTTAAAAAGCATAATACCACATGAATTTATTTAAGTCCATTGCCACATTTGGCGGCTTTACCCTTTTATCTCGCATAACCGGATTCTTTCGCGATATAGTTCTTGCAAACTTTCTTGGCGCCGGTTTAGTTTCTGATGCTTTTTTTGTAGCATTCAAACTTCCTAATTTATTCCGCTCTCTTTTTGCCGAAGGA
Source organism: Alphaproteobacteria bacterium (assembly GCA_017457005.1). GTDB lineage: Bacteria > Pseudomonadota > Alphaproteobacteria > RF32 > CAG-239 > CAZU01. The sequence goes on from JAFTII010000009.1 coordinate 19,546, forward strand.
GCTTTTACATCTGCTTTCGTACCCATGCTGTCTCAAAAACTTGCCTCAGAAAAAAAACAAGATGCCATTGATTTTGCAGCTCAAGCTATTTCTGTTTTAGCGTTTATCTTAGGACTATTCGTTTTATTGGTAGAAATATTAATGCCATACGTTGTTGAAATTTTAGCACCCGGATTCGTTGATGATAAAGGCAAAATAGAATTAGCAACAGAACTTTCTCGTATTACGTTTCCTTTCTTATTATTTATTTCTATAGTATCTTTCCAGTCAGGAATCTTAAATTCATTAGGCAAATTTGCCGCTCCGGCCGCTGCTCCGGTTTTATTAAACCTGACAATGATTCTTTCTGTTTTTATCTTTGTTCCTTTTGGAGAAACCGTTGCACATGGTATTGCTTTTGGTGTAACCACTGCCGGCTTTATAGAAATATTGTGGCTGATGTATTTTTTACATCGTCAACAAATATGGATTAAACCGGATTTCCACATTTTAAAATTATTAAAAAACACTGATATCAGGACTCTCTTCAAACGTATAGCCCCCGGAATATTAGGTTCTGGAGTGTATCAAATAAACATGGTTGTAGATACCATTTTAGTATCTTTAGTCGGAACCGGTGCAATTTCTTGGTTATACTATGCAAATCGTTTACAACAACTGCCTTTAGGCGTTGTTGGAGCTGCGATAAGTGTCGCCACATTACCTATACTTTCTCGCCATCTTAAAACTGGCAATAATAAGGAGGCTCATGATGTGCAAACCAAGGCTTTTGAATATGGTGCTCTTCTCTCAATTCCGGCAGCAATAGCCTTAATTATCTTGGCAGAACCGACTGTAAACATTTTATTCCAACACGGAAAATTCGGATCATTACAAACAACAATGACTGCTCAAGCTGTTATTGCCTATGCTATAGGTCTTCCCGCTTATGTATTGGTAAAAGCACTGGCACCCAATTTTTTTGCCCGGGGAGACACTAAAACTCCTGTAAAATATAGTGTTGTTGCATTATTTGCTAACTTAAGTTTTGCCGTTATACTAATGAAACCTTTCGGACATGTTGGCATAGCTACAGCCACCACAATTGCAGCATTTGTATCTTTAGGACAATACCTGAAAGGTCTAAACAACAAATGCTTTTGGTCTTGTTCACACATTCTCATCAAACAAATCATCAAAATAACTGTTTGCTCACTCATAATGGGTATCGTAATAAAGCTTGGCCTGATTATATTAAATTTATATTACTCAAACTGGCTACTTTTACCGATAACCGCCAAAATTACTTTTTACACTTTACTTTGTATTTTAGGACTTGCAGCTTTTACAATAAGCGCTAAACTGACTAAGACCATAAATTTTTTAGAAATAAAATCTCTTATTTGTAACCGGAGAAAATCTGATGCTTAAAAATTTAAAAAAACAAATCAAACTTCTAATAAAAAAAGTATCGGATTACTTTATAAATATGTATAACAAAATCCCACATATCCGTTCTCACAAAGCATGGAAAAAATCCATATTAATAATTTTTGTAATGTTCTTTATTTTATATTATCCGCTGGGAGCTATCCTGACTCACAATATAAATACTGACTTAAATTATGAACCGGATACAGAGAAAGCAACATCTGCAAGCATAGCTGCACTGTCTCATTTAATTTATCAGGAAGTTTACGAAAACACATGGACTCCATCTCTTCCTTTTATTTTTCCGGCTGCAATATTAGATAACATGCCTTCATTTCAGCAAGGCGTCATCTCCTCAGTCCAAAAAACCGCAGAAGCCTTAGCTCAAACTCAAACCGGAGTTATAGCTTCCGAACAACAAAATCCTCTATTAACAGCAGCAGAACTGCTAAAATATCCTCCTACAATTTGGATGTTTTCTGCAAACAATCAACTGGCACCATCATCTAACAGTCAATACCGCAGAGCTCGCAAACATCTTCAAAAATATAATGATTTGATTTCAGATGGCAGAGCTTCTTTTTCTGTTACTCCGGACAACCTCCGTATTTTACTGAACGCCGTTGGAAAAGATCTTTTCAATACAGCTATAAATTTAGAAGACCATATTAGAGAGCATAACGGCATAACAGATATAAAATCAGACGAAAGTTTTTACTATACTCAAGGAAAAATGTTCGGATACTATATAATATCCAAGGGTATAATGAATGATTATAAAAACATACTCATAGATTACAATTTATATCCTATTTTTACAAGCATCCAAAAAGCTCTTGAAAATGCCTCTCTATTATCCCCGTTGATTATACGAAACAGTAACCCCCAATCAATTTTTGGGGCCAACCACTTATTTGTTTTAGGACACTATGCCCTTAAAACATCTTTATTAATCAGACAACTTATATCTAAATTGCCTACTGCTAATAATTAAGGATTTTATTCATGATTATAGAAACACAAACAACGCCTGACAAAAATGTAATAAATTTCTTTCCTCCTACCTCACTGATAAAATCAGGTCACGCCGAATTTGCCGATGCAAAATCCATACGAAAATCGCCCTTAGCCGAAGAACTTTTTGATATTGAAGGCATCGTTTCTGTTTTCATAACATCTGAATTAATATCTGTTACCAAGCAAGATAATACCGAATGGAGCATATTAAAACCGCAAATCATGGCAACCATCATGGACTATATTTCAACAGGAGAAGAAATTATAGTTCCTCAGACAACATCCAAAAACGATATAATATCTCAAATAAAAGGGCTTCTTGACGCTCGCATTCGTCCGGCGGTTAAACAAGATGGCGGAGACATTGCTTTTTTAGACTTTAAAGATGGCATAGTTTATGTGGAAATGCAAGGTTCTTGCAAAGGTTGCCCCTATGCAATGGTAACTCTTAAAGAAGGTGTTGAAAAAATACTAAAAACCTATATTCCCGAAATAAAAGAAGTTCGCAATCAAACTCCTGAAGGAGAATAAGATGTTTTTTCGTCGGATTATTTTTATTCTTTGCTTATTAACCAATCCGGCTATGGCGGCAGAAAGCATTGAAATAGGTCAGGTTACCACCAAACAACTGGAAGAAATTTTCTCTTTTTACCAATACAGCGGCGAAAAAGACTATTTAATGATACCCGAATATAATTATCCGCCAATTTTTTGTAATTACTTTCCATCTGATTTTAATCAAATTACTGACGAAAAAAAACGTAATGCACTATTTATCAAAATTTTGGCTCCCATAGCCTTACGCATAAACAACGAAATCATCAATGAACGCAAAGAACTTAAAAATGTCGCGCAAAGCCTTAAAGATAAAGGTTCTCTTACCCAAAAACAAATTCAATTTCTTGAAGAAAAAGCAAAAAAATATGATGTCTTCACTCGCTTAAAAGACGATTACCGTTATAGTTTTCTGATTGAAAAACTTTTGCAAAAAATTCACGTTGTGGCTCCATCTATCCTTATTATCGGCGCCGCTCTTGAAACCAACTGGGGAACTTCACGAATAGTAAAAGAAGGAAATTCTCTATATAAAGCTCTCGCTTGGCATACTAAAGAAGGATTAAAGCCCATCGGAGAAAAAGAAGATGACAGCTACAGAATTAAAACTTACCCCAACATATATGCCTCCATGCAAGAGTTTGCACTAAAAATAAATTCCAGTATTTCTTTTGAAAATTTCAGAGGTTTTCGCCAACAAGTCATTGATAGACGCACACTATTACTTGGTTCAACATTGGCTCCTTATCTTGTCTGGAACTCCCCACTGAAGAACTACGCCGGTTTATTTGAATACACACTTTCTTATTATGAACTCAATATAATTGACAAATCAATTTTGAATAGTAAAATGATAGCAAAAGAATTACCTAAACACTTAAAAGGTCTCACTTTGTAACAAAAACTTAATATTATACTAAAAGCACAATATGCTATAATAATAACTGGGTACAAATAAAAAGATTTTGAGATGAAGAATAAATTGATAACTAAAGAAGATGCTGATAAATTAGCTGCTAACCCCGGATTAGCAAACAAATCTGATATTGCCCAAAAAGTTAGCACTTATTACAACGGCAACAATATCGCTCCTGTTTGTGCCAAACTGGCTGAAGACATCTTTAGAATAATGCTAAAAGATGTTGAGGAAAAAGTACGTCAAGCATTATCTGAAGCTCTCAAGAATTGTCATACTTTGCCTAGCGATATTGTTGAATCTATCATCAATGATTCTGACGCTGTTGCCACACCGTTCATCCGACATTATCAAAACCTAAGCAATGAAGATATGTACAAAATTCTTAATATTCCCAGCATTGCCAAACAAAAAGCCCTCGCCTTAAGAACAAACCTTCCTTCAGAAATATCCCAATACATTGTAAAACAATGCCCGGAAGAGATTGTGGGCGTTCTTATTACCAATGAAAGCGCTAATATTAGCGAACACACCTATTCTTCAATTATTCAAAAATATCATCAAAATCAGAAAATTAACGAACTCTTGATATCTCGTTCTGAGTTACCCACCTCAATAATTGAAAAAATAGCTAACTCTTTATCAGAGGAATTAAAAAAACGTCTTATCTTATCTCATAATTTGCCCAACAATTTAGCCGCAGATATTATAGAAGAAGTAAAAGAAAAAGCCGCATTAAAAATATCTGAAGACTATAGTTCAGACAAGCAAATAGAAGAACTTGTTCACCAACTATACAGCTCCAATCGTTTGACTCCGACACTAGTTGTACGCTCAATTTGCATGGGCGACCTCAAATTTTTTGAGTATGCAATCGTTTACTTATCCAATACTCCGATTCTGGAAGTCAGAAAAACCTTGTTTAATTCTTCTGCTGATTTTATGGTTCGCAATCTTTTACGTAAAGCTTTTATTCCCAAATCAATGTTTCCTGCTGTTTTTTCTGCTCTAAAAGTTATTAATGAGATTCATTTTGACTGTTGCAAAAGTAATCGCAAAAACTTTGCCCATAAAGTTATTGAGAGAATTCTTTCATATACCCCTAATAACGATGAACTTAGCGAAGAAGACATTCGCTACTTAGTATCAAAAATAAGTTAAACTTATCGTTTTTTTAACATTTTTTTATCATACTGAACAAAACAATTTAAGGAGTTCAGTGTGATTACATCAGCAGATAAAATTCTTGACGATATATTTTCAATTATCAATAATTTAACGTCATCCGACAATAGCGACGATATTATAGAAAAATCCTTAGATGTCGCAGCCGATATTGTATCTGCAGACGGATATTTCTTTTTTAATATTAGTTCTGAAAAACAAATGTCGCTTGAAAAATTCCGGATTACAAGCTTACAAGATCGTATCAATTATGAAGATAAGGCTCTGATTTTTCCTTCCAAAACATTATCCGAAATCAAAAACAAAGCCTTAAAATCTCCATCGGAATTATCTGCCTGTAACTTAGAAAAATTCAGCTCCGAAAACATATATACTCATAAAGAGATTGACACTTCTGCATTTGCAAAAATTGATGAATTATACAACTATAGCACATCTTCGGTATTTTCTATTCCTCTAGTCGGTTCACAAAAAAATCTGTTAGGAATAGTAACATTCATAAACGCTCAAGATGATAAAGGAAAAAGCATCTGCTTTACCGGCAAAGCACAAGAAATCATGACATCAATTTGTCAACTTATAACTCTTGCTCTTGAAAACCGACAAATAAACCTTAGTAACTCTCAACTTCTGGAATCTTTTATTGATGTTATTATACGCGCCATAAACTCAAAATCTCCTTCTACCAGCAATCACTGTCAACGCGTACCTATTATTGCAAAAATGCTCACCTCCGCAGCTGTTGAAGAACAACAAGGTCCTCTAAAGGACTTTGAAATGACAGAAAAAGATTGGCATGCTCTGCATGTTGCTTCTTATTTACATGATTGCGGAAAAATCACAACTCCCGAACATATTGTAGAAAAAGCCACCAAGCTTGAAAGCATAAATAATCGCATTCACGAAATACGAAATCGCTTTGAAATACTACGCAGAGACGCACATATAAAATACCTACAAAAACGCCTTGCAAACTCTGATAATAAAGAAAACTTACAAGCTGAATTTGTTGCCGAAGTAAAAGAGCTTGAAGATGATTTTGCCTTTATCGCCCAATGCAATACCGGAGATTTTCCGGTTTCTGCTCAAGATAAAGAGCGCCTTGAAAAAATTTCCGCAAAAACATTTACTCGTTATTTTAACCGGATGCTTGGCTTATCTTGGGCTGAAAAAACGGCCATTACCAATCCGGAATTTTATAATCATCCGGCACAAGAAAACATCTTACAGGATCGTCCGGATCATCTTACCGATAACTATAACTTCGGGGAATTATATAACCTAAAAGTTGAACACGGAACCATAAATGCCGAGGAACGAAAAAAGATAAACGAACATATCAACGTTACGATAGAAATGCTCAGAGCCCTTCCTCCGTCTGATGAAATGAGAAAAATTATTGAATATGCCGGCTGTCACCATGAATGGGTTAACGGACAAGGATACCCGAATCAGCTAACCGGTGATCAAATGTCTGTTCCCGCAAAAATCATGGCCATAGCTGATGTTTTTGAGGCTCTTTCTTCAAGAGACCGAACTTATAAGGCCCCCAAAAAGCTTTCTGAAATATTGCAGATTATGCAAGAAATGAAAAACATCGGACACTTAGACCCTGACCTATACCAAATATTCATAACCAAACAAATTTATTTGGAATACGCCAAACAATATATAGAACCTGAACAAATAGATGATGTCATTCCGGAGAACTATTTATAATGCTTAACATAGAAACAGTCCTTTGCCGTGCCGGCTCAATGAACAATTATAGCTATATTATCTTTTCTGAAGATAATTCTGTATGTGCCGTAATTGACCCATCAGAAGCATTCCCTATTATTTCAAGACTCAAACAACTAAATTTAATTCCCCAATATATTTTTAATACACATCATCATTTTGATCATACAGATGCCAATGCGGAACTTAAAAACTTATACAACTGCAAGGTAGTTGCTAATATTAACGATTCTTCCAGAATTCCGGAATTTGAAATTGGTATCATACCTGATAAATGCTACAAATTATCGCCTAAAGAATTATCTCCGATATCTTGTATGGATAAATCATCTCTTAGTTTTCAAATTATTGATGTCTCCGCACACACACAAGGACACATTTTATACTATTTTCCAAACGATAAAGCTCTTTTTACCGGAGACACCCTCTTTAATTTATGCATTGGCGGTTTGTTTGAAGGAACACCGGAGCAAATGTTCAATTCTCTTCAAAAAATTAAAGAGCTCCCTGATGATACTTTATTTTATCCCGGTCACGAATATACCGCTCATGGTGTTTCTGAGGCATATACTCTCTTGAATGGCAACCAAGATATTCAAAATTACCTGCAAAAAGCTCAAAATCGCTTACAAAAAGGTTTGCCTGCCGGTCCGTATAGTTTAAAAGAAGAAAAAAAATGTAACCCTTATTTACGAGCTAAAAGCTTAAATGATTTTCTTAACCTTTTTAGCTGACAAAATATTAGACAAAACACTTTTTATGTGCTAAAATACAAATATCAATAAATCTCTTGGAGAAATAAAATGGCTGAAAAAAATACAAACAATGACTTAGAATCCTTAAGACAAGAAATCCTTGCCAAATTAGAAGGGCTTGAAAAAGGACAAGCTATTGTGCAGAAAATGAATGAAGAAGATCTCTTAGCATTAAAAGGTCTTAGTGCAGAAAAAACAAGAGAACAAATTGGTATAATTCTCACAGAAAAGCAAGAAAGCAATACCGACTCGCAGCCTGAAACTTCTCAACAAGAGCCGACAAAAAACAGCGACACACAAAAAAATAATGAACCATTAAACGTAGATGAACAAATAAATAGCATTACTGTCAATGAAATCCAAGATGAAAAGCCTCAAGAAACTGACCAAAATGAAGATTGGCGAGCCAGAGTGAGAGCTAAAGAAAAAGAAGCCAACCAAGAATTAGGCAATAATTTCCAAGAAGTTGAAACTAATGATAAAAGCGCTCCTCTTACTTTTAAAGATGACAAAGGTAACTCTCACGAATTCAGTGATGAAAATCATTGCCGAGTAGCCGGTGACCAAACAGCTTTTGACCAACTTGCTCGTACAGCCAAAAAACTCGGTAAAGACGCAATCAATTTCGGAGAATTTAAAGAACACCCTGAATACCGCACTCGTCTTTATCTTGCTTGCTTAAAAGAAGGTCTTCAACCGACAGGAAATGTCCCTTCTAATGAAGAAGTTGAAAATTCTCCCGAAGCTAAAGAAATAGTAAAAGAACTAATAAAGAAAAATCGTAAAGAGCTTAGACAAGAGTTAAATGCTTCTCGCAAAGCATTGGCTACTACACAAGCTGCTTGGGAAAATGATCCTGACTACTCTACATTAACCACAGCCTATAATACAGCTTGGGAAGCACACAAAAATTCGCCTTCCGAAAACACCAAAAACACTTTAGAACAAGCAAAACAAAATCTAAATAAAAACCCTGCTTACCAAAACTATAGTTCCGCTAAAGACCAATATAAAGAAACTTTAAACAAAGCCACAGAATTTTATCTTCAATACGGCTCGGAAAAAGATGCCCACCAAACCCGAGAACAACGAGAAGACCGTCTCCGCACCCACCTTAACAACTATAATCCTAAAGAATTCTTTAAAGACAAACAAGGTAACAAATTAAAAAATTACCAACAGCAAGTAAAACAACATCAATTACGTTATAACATTATGAAAGCTGCTTCTCGCTAAATATAGCTAATCAGCCACAACAAACTTGCGAACAAATTCTTTGCGCTCGGCTCTCGGTTTACGCCATAAATTAGCGATTCCGTTAATCGGCTGTACTACATTTTTAGATTTAAAATCAAAATCCCGACAAAAGAACAATGATGTAGTTTTCGGATAATTATTCATTGGGCAAAATCCATAAAAATCAACTTGCAATAATCCTGCTGAACGCAGTGCATTAATTGATTTACGATATTCCTCACTGGTATTAACTCTATCACTGTCATCTAAAATGATTACTCCACCTTTTGCGATTCGTTTTAAAGCTGTTTCGCAACATTTTTCTCTCCGCTTACCATCAACCACAATCACATCATACTTGGTTTCATTTTCCAAAATAGCATTTTCATAACCTTCGCCTTCATCTCGCCATAACACAGTCAGATTTTCAGCTTTCATTTCTTCTTGCCATTTTGCAAACCACTTCGGATTATCTTCAATACTAATCACTTCCAGCGCTCTTTCTGCCCAATATTTAGAGGAATTACCACACCCGAATTCAAAAATTTTCTTATCTTTATAATCAAATTGGCTCAAATATTCTATTGCCGGATATGTGTACCAAGGAATAGGATTACCGTCTTTATCTTCACAAACTTTCTCATCTATTGTTCTTGCAATAGCAAAATCATCTATCCAACATTTTATAAATTTAGAAACTTTTTCACTAAACATTTTATTTCACTCACTTGAAAGCCGAATCAAAACAGCTATATCATAAATGGATTAGATATTTTTACAAGGAGATAAAAAATGTTTTGGAGAAATTTGGCACTTGTTCTAACCATCATCGGTGGTGTAAACTGGGGACTCGTCGGTGCATTTGACTTTGACCTCGTAGCCTTTTTATTCGGACCATTCAGCGTATTAAGCCGTATTACTTATATCTTGGTTGGTTTATCCGCTTTAGCAATGATTTTTGTACCTATGTGTTCTGTTAAAGAAGCTTTAAATCGCAAAACAACAAACTAACATATCTCTAATAATAAGCACTATCTGTTATCAGATAGTGCTTATTATTTTTTTGCCAATTTGGCTGCTGCCGATGATATTTGTAGCAATGCATAACTAAGAACTTCAAAATTTGGAACATTTGTGGTCTTACAATCTTTTTCGCAATTATATAACAATTCCATAACCCCAAAAAGTTTGTCTTTAGACCAAATTGCCAACTGCCGCTTAAAAGACGATAAACGATAAAATAACAATTTAGGCGTTAATTTATTTATAGCAGAATCAATCGTCTCGCCTTTTTCAACCTGAGCCAAACAACTCAACAATTTACTAAAATGATAAGTTAAGGCTCTCACAATAGTTACTGGCTCTTCCCCCTCATTAATTGATCTTTGCAATGCAATCATTGCTTTTTCTGCATATCCTCCGGCAACAAAATAACAAATATCCTCTCCTGAAGAAGAAGATTGATCAGCAATAGAAGCTTGAACATCATCTGTTGTTATATTTTTTTTATCACCGATATAAGTTATCAGTTTATCTATCTCTCCAATATTAGTTTTTCTGTCCGCCGACAAACGCGAACAAAGCAACTGTAACGCCTCATTATTAATTGTAATTCCTGCTTCTATCAATTTTGTTTTTGCCGTTGCAAAAACATCTTCATCTCTATCATCATAACATGCAATTGCAGCAAACTTATCTTCTTTTTCTGCCCACATAACCAATGATGATTTTTTATTTAAAGATGATGAATATATAACCAACAAAGTATTTGAAAGATTATTTTCCAACAAAGCTTTTAAATGTTTAGTCAAATTATTATCCGCATCTTTTACCACAACCACTCTACGTCCGCCCATTAAGGACTGGCTATTATATTCCGCAGATAAAATTCCTACATCGGCATTAATATCCGAACCATTCAAATAAGCCACACAAAACGGATCATATAAATCTTTAGATACGGTGGCAATCAAACCACGAACATATTCGGCAATCAGACCTTCATTACCGCCATACACCAAAAAACCTTTAATATCCGGATTCGGTTTCTTCAAAAAACTCTCAATTTGTGCTGACTTATATATCAAGACCTATCCTTTAATTTCTTGTTTTGTTGAGCATGAAAATATGCACCTATACGCAAAGCAATATCATCGGCAATAATTTTAGCGGCATCCGCCTCTGTTTTCTTTTGTGCCATTGTAGTTGAAAAAGGATTATCCATAATATCATAACTCACATAAGCAACACTATCACCGTTTAATAACTGCTTATTGTTTTCTCCCATCATCCTATAAACAACCTTATATGCAACACGTTCATTTGTTGCGGTAATATCTCGTCGCATTGCTTGCTGAACAATGCTTCTGCTTTGTAAATTAACAATCAACCTATATTTAGGATTTTTAGGAGTCCCTTTAGGAGTCAATGTATCCAGCAAAGAATTTTTCATCATTTGCCCAAATCGTCCCTCAATGGGTTCAATCTTGATTGCCGCCATTTTTGATATTATGGAAGTATCATTTTTTCCACCAAAATACCAAGATCCGGTTTTATCTCTTTGAACATAGAGTGGTTCAAACCCGCACGCAGAAACAAACACCATCATGCTCAAAAAACATAGAGATAATTTTTTCATTATCGTATCCTTTTTATACCACTAAATTTACAATTTTATTTGGCACAACAATAATTTTCTTTATTTCTTTATCTGCAATTTGTTTCTGAACATTTTCAAGAGCCAAAGCGGCTTTTTCTACATCTTCGCGAGAAGCATCTTTAGGCATTTCAACAGTTCCGCGAACTTTTCCGCAAATCTGCACTGCGTATATAACGGTATTATCTTCAGCCAATTTAGCATCACCAAACGGCCAAGCTTCCGTTACAACTAAAGTATCGTATCCTAATCTTGCCCACATTTCCTCTGCCAAATGTGGTGCAAAGGGGCATAACAAACGAATTAGATTACTATACAACTCCGGAGCAATTTTCTCTTTTCCTGAAAGGTAATTAACAAAAGTCATTAAAGATGATACCGCAGTATTAAATCTCATCTGATCAATTCTTTCTCCAACTTCCAAGATACATTTGTGCATTGCTCTTAAATCAGCTTCACTAGGCTTAATATCAGCATATACTTTTTTAAACAGATTATAAATTTTACCGACAAAACGATATACGCCCATCAGGCTCTCATCTGACCACATCGCAACTTGATCAAACGGACCGATAAACATTTCATACAAACGGAACGTATCAGCTCCGTATGCCTCAACAATATCATCAGGATTTATAACGTTTCCTCTTGATTTAGACATTTTTTCGCCGTTTTCAGCCAAAATCATTCCGTGTGAGGTCCTACGATTATATGGTTCAGAGGTAGGAACCAATCCGCAATCATACAAAAACTTATGCCAAAAACGAGAATATAATAAGTGTAGAGTGGTATGTTCCATTCCACCATTGTACCAATCTACATTCATCCAGTAATCTAAAGCCTCTTTAGATGCAAATTCTTTATCATTATGAGGATCACAATAACGTAAGAAATACCAAGATGATCCGGCCCAATTCGGCATGGTGTCGGTTTCTCTTCTGGCATGCCCGCCACATTTAGGACAACTTGTATTTAACCAATCTCCGGCTTTAGATAACGGAGACTCTCCTTCATCATTCGGATGATAATCCGGAACTTGAGGTAAAGTTAATGGCAATTCAGATTCCGGAATAGGCTGCCATCCGCATTTTTCACAATACACCATCGGGATAGGCTCTCCCCAATATCTTTGGCGAGAGAAAACCCAATCACGCAATTTGAAATTAACTTTTGCATGCCCAAAACCATTTTTCTCGGCATAGTCAATTGCGGCCTTCATTCCTTCTTCTTTATTCATTCCGTTCAAAAATCCGGAATTAATATGAACACCATCTTCTTCCCATGCTTTTTCTGAAATGTCTCCTCCGTCCAAAACCGGAATTATAGGCAAATCAAACACTTTTGCAAAATCATAATCTCTTTGATCATGCGCCGGTACCGCCATAATAGCTCCTGTTCCGTAACCGGTTAAAACATAATCTGAAATAAACACCGGAATTTCTTTGCCGGTATATGGATTAACCGCCATCATTCCTTTCAGTTCAACACCGGTCTTTGCATCGTCCATCGTACGCTGTAAATCAGATTTTTTAGCAGTCTCTTCAATATAAGCTTTTATTTCAGATTGATTCGTAAATTGTTCCATATATTTCTGAACAAATTTATGCTCTGGAGCCAAAACCATGTATGTAACTCCAAAAGCAGTGTCCGGACGAGTTGTAAAAACTGTCAAACGGTCATTTCCGAAAGAAAAATCTAATTCCGCCCCCTCAGAACGTCCGATCCAATTAATTTGTTGAGCTTTTACTCTGTCAATAAAATCAAGTCCGCCTAAATCATTAATTAACCGATCCGCATATTTGGTAATAGCAATCATCCATTGTTCTTTATCTTTGCGCACAACTTCCGCCCCACAACGCTCACAATGTCCGTTAATTACTTCTTCATTTGCAAGCCCTACTTTACATACCGGACACCAGTTAATTGCTATTTTATCTTTATACGCCAACCCCTTTTCAAAAAATTTTATAAACATCCACTGTGTCCATTTATAATATTCGGGAGATGAGGTATCTATACATCTGTCCCAATCAAAACTAAAACCTAAAGCCTTAAGCTGTCTGGTAAAGTTTTCAATATTTGCTTTTGTAGAAATTTCCGGATGGACACCGGTTTTAATGGCATAATTTTCTGCCGGCAAACCAAATGCATCAAACCCCATAGGATAAAGAACGTTAAAACCTTCCATCCTCTTCTTACGAGAAATAACATCTAATGCCGTATATGAACGAGGATGCCCGACATGTAATCCGGCACCTGACGGATAAGGAAATTCCACCAACGCATAAAATTTTTCTTTATTTTTATCAATTTCAACTTTATAGGCCTTTTCAGTTTCCCAAATAGCCTGCCACTTTTTTTCTATTTTTTTAAAATTATAACGATCTTCCAAAGACCATTCTTTTTGCCATTCTTCAAAACTGTTTTTTCCGTCATATCTGCTATTGTTCATTTTTTTATCCTGTTTTGTTATACATTCAGCTTCATATCATTTTTTTAATTTCAAAACTAAACTGATTATTTCAGAAATCTTATTAAAAACTAGCCTAATTTAATATATTTGACAAGATAGATTTTTCATACTTGTAATTATTGGCAGAATCATTACAATAGACTGACAACCTATCGGAAAGCTATTTCAATGAAGAACTCGCGTGAACTATCAATTTTATTACTGCAAACTATTTTAGAAAACAAAATTTTTGCCTCAGAAGCAAAGTCTAAAATCATTCCGCATGATTGCCCCGATCAAGCTTTTATAAACATGTTGGTTCAAACAAGTTTAAGACACTTGGTATATATCCGAAGTATCATCAAAACCTTTATTCGCAAAAAGCTTCCTGCAAATGCCAAAGAAGCATCTTATGCTCTAATTCTTGCAACAACTGAAGTCCTGTATCTTAACACACCCGATTATGCGGTTATTAACAGCTACGTGGAAATCATCAAAAAAAATCTTAATAAATATATTGCCGGCTTTATAAACGCGATTCTACGTAAGATATGTACAGAAAAAGAAAGATTCCGTAAAGAAGATTGCAATGCCTTTTTTCCTCAAGAGTTTCGCAGATTATTAAATTTATCATATAGCAAAAATACTGTATCTGCCATTGAGCAAGCCTCTGTCAAAGAACCTATGTTAGATATTACCGTAAAAAAAGGCGTCACAATTCCCGATTCTCAAACACTTCCTTTAGGCTCTGTTCGCCTTTCAAACAATGGCAACATTACTTTAATTGACGGCTACTCGCAAGGCAAATGGTGGGTACAAGATTTTTCTTCGGCTCTTCCCGTAAAATTAATTCCCGAACTTAAAAACAAAAAAGTTCTTGATTTATGTTCTGCTCCGGGAGGTAAAACCGCACAACTTATATCTGAAGGAGCTAAAGTAACATCCGTTGATGTTTCGCCAACCCGTTTACAAAGACTAACCGAAAACTTAACCCGATTACAACTTCAACCGGAAAACATTATTTGTGCAGACGCCATAAAATGGCTAGAAGACTACGAAGGCGAAAAGTTTGATATAATTTTACTTGATGCACCGTGTTCCGCTACCGGAACTTTGCGCCGCCACCCTGAATTAGTACATATAAAAAATATCAAAGATGTTGATACAATGACCAAAATTCAAAAACAAATGTTAAATAATATACCCTCAGTACTGAAAACTGATGGTCTGCTTATTTATTGTACTTGCTCATTATCAAAACAAGAAGGCGAACAACAAATTTCTGAATTTTTACACCAACATCCGAACTTTCAAACTGTTTTACCTCATCTGCCGCCGGAACTTAAATCTTTACAAACTACGGAAGGATGGATTCGTATTCTACCCTCACACCTTAAAGATTTAGGTGGAGCAGACGGATTCTTTATCGCAATTTTACAAAAGAGGGACTAATGTTTTTTAACAAACAAGAAACTAAAACCGCAAACCCGCAATATATTTGTATTTTAGGTGCCTCGGCAACAGGATTATATTTAGCACATATTCTACAATTATTCGGACATAACGTCAGCATTATATGCTCTCCTACCGAAGCAGACGAAATGAACGCAACCGATATTATTATAAAGAACAGTCACAAACTCCAAAACCAACGTTGCAATTTCAAATTTTGCCATGAAATTCCACCGCATACACAAATCTTGATTATTGCTTCAGATATAACATCAATACGCCGTGATTTATTGCTTATTAACCCCCAAAATTTAATCAAAACATTTATCTTAAATCTTACACCTGTTTTTCCTTTTGGATTTACTTCTGAAATTTTACACCACTCGGTCATAAACGGGTACTTTAACGGCTGGATTACTCGTCACAAAAACACTGTTTCGTTACTGTCCGATAATCATTATTTGGATATATCCGTATCTCCAAACGAAGATACCGAAACAAAACAGCTTTTAACTCTTTTTCCGCAAGAACGGATTGATACTAAATTTAGCACCAACAGTTCCGAAAACTTTTGGAAATGGTTGGTTCCCAACGCTTTGGCATTTTTATTTGAAACCGTGTATGACAAACCGGTTTCAACACTGATGAAATCTGCACATATCAAACAATCTGCCGATTCCTGCTTAAAAGAATTTATGAATTTAGCTTCACAAAACAACATAACTTTGAACAAAAATACTGTCCTCAACACGATATATTCACTTAATGAACACCTATATACCGACATTAACGAACGAAAAGATTTATCACGCCTACATCTGGAAAAAATAATTTCTCTAATTTTTTCAGGTTCTTCTCCGGATTATAGACGTCATCCTTGCATTTACAATCTTGCTCAACAAATAATCAAGAAATTATAGCATAACCGCACAAACATACTTGAAGAAACATCTAAAACACGTATAATAAAGTATCTTATTTGATTAGAGGATGCTTTTATGAATTTGAGTTATTTTCTTCCTTTATTATGTTTCATATTTTGCTTTGTATTTTCAATACTTATCATTCAATATTGTATCAAAGCGCAAAAAACATGCTCGCCCGAAATAATCATAACAGCCTCTACCTTTTTGTTTACCTTAATTTATGCCTTACCACTTTCTGATACACAAGACTTCATCTCTAACCTTAATATCCGCCAATATCTAATTCCCTTCATGTCCGCCTGTGTATTAGCACTCTTATACCGCAAACCGATCAACCGTTTATTAAAATATATTTCATTTATAATTCTGATTTCTTCTATCATTTTCGGTTTTAAACTAGATATAAAAATTTTTCCGTTACTCTCACCGGAACTAAACCGTATATTTGGCGTTTTAATATGGTCTTTTATTACCCTTACTTTTTATATTACCAACCGATTAACCAACCAAATTAACTGCACTCTGATTATGTTTGGCTTTAGCTTTTTTGTGCTTTCCTTATTAGGTGCAAGTCCGAAAATTTTTGGAATATCTGCTTTATTTATGGGAGGCTCTGCGCTTGCCTGTTTTATTAAAACAGATTCTTTTCCAAAACTCAGATTATCTGATACCGGAGCTGATTGCTTAGGCTTTCTTTTAGGGTATTTCATAATTTGCAGCATCCCCGAATATAGCTTTGGTTCTGTAATGATTTTGATGTTTTTTACTATTATGGAGATTGTTTTTGCTTTAATTCAAAAAATAACCTTTCTTGACCAATTTAAAAACATTCAACTAAATACCGCTTGTGGCAAAGCCTTATCTGCCGGACTGCCTGAAAAGACTATTCTTTCCTACTGCTTCCGTATCGGATTACTCCAAACTATTTTTGCGTGCTTCCAGCTATACGGAAACTCACCTTATTCCTTATGGTTTATATGTGCAGTTATTATAGCTTGGCAACAATACCGCCTCATTAATTGGCAGCAATTTACTTTAAGTTTCAAAGAAACTAATAAACAAATTGCCGATAGTGTTACCGCCAACCTTTCAACTCTAAAAAAGTCTTTCAACAAAACGGATGAAAAAAAATAATGTTATTAGAGTACCTAAAGCGCATATTTTTACAACCGAAATCGGTTAATTCTGAAGACATTTCTCCGGAAGAAGCCTTGTTAATAAATTTTAGGGTCATCGTAACAGAATTTGCAGATAATGTTGAAAGTTCAGGAGGAGAAAAACTAACTCAATACCTCAAAACCTGTGAAGGTATATCTGCATATTATTTTGATCAACCTTTTGATAAGAGCTTTCTTAATTTAGAAAGCAGAACTCTCTTTGACTTGATAGATAAAGGACAAAATATTTTAGATAAAAGTAATGCTGACATTCTTATTTGGGGGCGAAGAGAAGGCGGCAAAATCCGACTTAATTTTCAAACACCTTTTCAATACGAAACATTCGGAGACGGATATTGCTCATTGTTAGACAGCTTATATCTTCCTATGAGCTTCTTTGAAGAACATCAAAAAAATCATCAATCTTTACTGATGTTGCTATATGGTGCAATTATCAGCTCTTTAAATCTTACCGAAAAAACACGCCAACTACAAAAAAAATATCTCTTAAAGAAAATTATTGCAAGTTTATCTGCAGATAATTCTTCCAAATACCTTTCTGTAGAATACCTACCCTATATTATGAATTTTCTCGGATTGATTTACCTCAGTTATTGTGGACAACACCCGCAGGAAAAAGATCTCAAAATCGTAAAAAACCTGTTAGACACAGCCTTAGCTCACAATAATCTGATAAACACACCTCTGCATCTCGGCTGCATATATTTACATCTTGGTCAAATGCACTCTCTAGCCGCTTCTCACTTTGCAAAAAAACCGGCTAACGCATATCGTCAGGCAATAACAAATTTTCGGCTAGCTCAAAAATATTTAGGAAAATACACTTATCCTTACGATTACGGACAAATCTCATATAAACTATCCGATCTTTTTTACAATTATTGGCGGCAAAAAGAGGATCTTCAAGCTTTGAGAGATGCCGTTTTTCATCTTCGCGAAACCGAGAAAACTTTTACTTACGCACTATTTCCTGACTTTTGGTCACACATACAAGGAAAACTCGGATATTTGCTGACTCTCTTAAGCAATGTTGCCTTAAGCAACGAAATTGCCGAACTGGCTATTGCCGCTTACAAAAATCAACAAAAGATTATTACCGAAAAAAGAGATCCCTTTACATGGGCCCAAATTCAAGAAAAAATTGGCGACATATATCTTCGTCAAGGCCGAAAAGAAGCCAGTAAAGATGACTTGGAAGAAGCGTTAGAATATTTTCATGATGCTTTATATGTCTTTGAAAACATGAGCCGAACCGAAGATATTAAACGTTTAACATCTAGCATAAATAAAACCTCTAATCTTATCAGTTACCACTAATAATAGGAATCAAAAAATGCGCAACAACAATCGCCCTAATAATTGCTTACGAGATATAGAACTTATTCCTCACTTTAACCCTTATGCTGAAGGATCTTGTTTGGTAAAATATGGCAATACACATGTCATCTGCACTGCCAGCGTGGAAGAAAAACTTCCTGCTTGGCTAAAGGGACAAAATCAAGGCTGGATAACTGCAGAATACTCTATGTTGCCACGCTCTGCTCAAACAAGAATTCCTCGTGAAAGCAAAAAACCCTCCGGAAGAACCCAAGAGATACAGCGACTGATTGGACGTTCTTTACGCTCAGTTGTAGATTTATCACAGCTTAAAGATATTTCTATTTGTATTGACTGCGACGTAATTCAAGCAGATGGAGGAACCCGAGTTGCTTCAATAACAGGAGGCTTTGTAGCTCTTTATATCGCTATTCAAAATCTCATATCACAAAAAAGACTAAAAACCAACCCGATAAAAGAATTTATTGCCGCTGTCTCATGCGATATTTATAACGGGCAAGCTATTTTAGATGTAGATTACCTTGAAGATTCAAATTCACAAGTAGATATGAACTTTGTAATTACAGAAAGTGGAAAATTAGTAGAGATACAAGGTACTGCCGAAGGCGAACCTTTTAGTGAAGAACAATTCCACCAAATGCTGTCTCTCGGCAAAGAAGGAATCAAACAAATCATAAAAAAACAAAAAGAGGCACTAGGAATAAAATAAATGTTTAAAAAAATACTTTTGGCCACTCACAATCTTAATAAAGTAACAGAACTCAAAGCAATGCTTTCTCCTTATAACATAGAAGTATTGTCTGCTGCAGATTTAGACTTACCTGATGTTGAAGAAACCGGAACAACTTTTGCGGAAAACGCATCTCTCAAAGCTGAGATTCTTTCAAAAATAACATCTCTTCCTTGCTTGGCTGATGATTCCGGATTATGTGTAGATGCTCTTAATGGGCGTCCCGGTGTATATTCTGCACGTTACGCTCCAAATCGTAATTTTGATATTGCTATGGAAAATCTTCTTAAAGAAATATCAGATAGCGGATCATCAAACCGAAAAGCTCATTTTTCTTGCGTTTTGGCATTTAAAGTTCCTCAACAATCTGTCCGAATTTTTGAAGGACGCGTAAATGGAAAAATCTCATTTGAAAAAAAAGGAACTTCCGGTTTTGGATTTGATCCGATTTTTATACCTGAAGGATATAATCAAACTTTTGCAGAAATGAGTGCGGAACAAAAAGCTTCTTTATCACACCGCGGACTGGCTTTGCAAAAATTTATCAGCGAGGTATTTAAAACTGTCTAAAATATATAACATATCAGCAAGTAATAGCTTTGCCGACGTTTTAGCTTCAAGGCTCCTTTCAAAATATAAGAATTCCCCCTTGGAGCTATCAAATGTTTTATTACTGCTTCCCAATCGTAGAGCTTGCCAAACAATGGCAAATGCCTTCATTCGTCAACAAGGAATGGCGCCCACCCTTTTACCGCAAATGCGCCCTTTAGGCGATGTTGACGAAGATGAAGTATATTTCGGCTACAATGCTGCCAATATCATAGAAAAAGATTTATTGCCAGCCATTTCTCCTTTAGAACGGACATTATTATTTATGCGCATAATTCTTTCACGTCCGCAAGAATTCGGTGCTGAAAAAATATCTCTTTATCAAGCTTGTTCTCTTGCTCAAGAACTCGGACATTTAATAGATACTGCTCAACTTGAAGACTTAGATTTTTCCAATTTAGCACATCTTGTTCCTGAAGAATATGCAACTCATTGGCAAGAAACTCTAAAATTTTTAGAAATCATTACCAAAAATTGGCCATTAATACTTGCAGAAAGAGGAGTTGTTGATTCCAGTCAACACAAAAAAGGAGCTCTTTTAAAACAAGCTCTGCTTTGGGAACAGACACAACCTCAAAAACATATTATTATCGCTGCTTCAACAGCAACTTACCCATCCATGCAAAAACTTGCTAAAACCATATATCACCTCCCTAAAGGAGAAATTATTCTTTATGGTTTAGATAAATTATTAGACACTAATGCTTGGAAGGCTATAGATGAATCTCATCCTCAATTTGAGCTAAAGAAATTATTAGAATATTTGGAAATAGAGCGTGACAATATACCGGACATCATTGCGCCAAAGAATCTTGCCAGAGAGCGTTTTATTTCCGAAATAATGCGTCCGGCAGCACAAACCGATAGTTGGAGAAATCTTCATTCTATGCAACAAGATGAGATTAATTCTGATGGAATTCACCTCATTAACTGTGCAGATATACGCGAAGAAGCTGCAAATATTGCCCTCATTATGCGTCATACACTTGAAACTCCGGAAAAAACAGCAACCTTAATCACTCCGGACCGCAACCTTGCACGACGAGTTTCTTCTGAACTAAAACGGTGGAACATAAATGTTGATGATACCGCAGGTGTTCCTTTATCTTTAACCTCTTGGGGTATATTTATGAGACTGATTATATCGGCCTCACAACCCGAGGCAAGCAAAGAAACGACTCTTTCCTTGTTAAAACACCCTCTATGCGGACTAAAACTTACTCCTCAAGAAGTCCTTTTTCAAACACGTCACTTAGAAAAAAACATTTGGAGATCTGATGCTCCTCAATCAGATGAAAACTCCTTATTGGAGAATTTGCAAAAGTACCTTACTCCTCTAACTGAGCTATACAATCAACCGAATGCATCTTTAAACCAACTGCTTCAAACACATATTCGGATTGCTGAAACATTAGCTACAACTGCCTCAATTGATGGCGATAAAATATTATGGAAAGGAGAAGCCGGAAACAGCGGAGCCAATTTCATCAATAAAATATTATCCTGTGCAAATATTCTACCGGAAATAGATCCGAAGGAATATTTAGGCCTATTTGAATCTCTTTGTTCTCAAATATCTGTTCGCAGTCGTTACGGAACTCATCCTCGGTTAAAAATCATGGGTCCCATAGAAGCAAGATTAACTTTATCTGATATTACAATAATAGGCAGCTTTAACGAAGGAATATGGCCTCAAAGCACAACCGCAGACCCTTGGATGTCACGTCCTATGAAAAAAGATTTCGGTTTTCCTTTGCCCGAAAAATCAATTGGCATTTTAGGACTAGATTTGAGTTGCTTTATGGGAGCTAAAGAAATATTTATTACCAGATCCGAAAAGGTTGATGGAACTCCCACACTAAAATCTCGCTGGTTAATGCGTTTAGAAACTGTTCTTCACGCATTAAACATTCCTTTATCCTCTTTAGATTGCCCCGCATATCAATATACCGCTAAAAATATTGATGAACCGGATTCTTTTTCTAAAGTATCAGCACCAACCCCCAGACCACCTTTAAACTACAGACCCCGGCAGCTTTCAGCCAGTGGAATAGAACTCCTTATGCGAGATCCCTATAGTGTTTTTGCCAAATATATATTGAAATTAAAACCCTTGAAAGATCTATCTCAAGAACCCACATTAGCAGACTTTGGTAGTATCATTCATAAGATTCTTGAAGAATTTAACAACAAATATTCTCAAGAATTTCCTTCTGACGGCTTAGAACAGCTCCTAAAAATCGGCAAAGAAATTTTCTTTTCCGATCCCAAATTAAAAAACAAAAAATCTTTTTGGTGGCCCAAATTTTCTAAGATGATTGAACATTTATCATTACTGGAAAAAGAATATCGTCCGACAATCCAAAAAATTCATAATGAAGTTGAAGGTTCGCTTACAATTTCTGATTTGCCAAACGGAGAATTTACCATAACCGCAAAGGCTGACCGCATTGATGAGACCAAAGACGGCAAGATAAATATTATTGACTACAAAACCGGAAAATCTCGCTCGGTAAAAGAAGTATCATTAGGTTTTGCTCCTCAATTACCTATAGAAGGACTGATTGCTCAATCCGGAGGATTTAAAGGCATTAAAGCCAAAGAGGTTAATCAACTTATATATTGGCAACTCGGACGCAAAGATATTGTTATTGAAGATAAAATATCTCAAATTCTTTCTGATAACAGACAAAACATCAAAGAATTACTTAATATTTTTGATTTTGAAACAACTCCATACACATGCAACCCAAACCCTAAAAGAGTTCCTGAATATTCTGACTACGAACATTTGGCACGCATTAAAGAGTGGTATATAAACGAGGATGAAGATGACTGATTTACAAACAGAAAAATTGAACCGCATATCCTTAGCCACTCGCCAACAACAACAAGCCGCTAATCCGACAACATCTGTTTGGGTAGAAGCATCTGCCGGAACGGGCAAAACCAAGGTCTTATCAGATCGTGTTTTGCGCATTTTATTAAACGGGACTCCTCCTTCAAAAATACTATGCCTGACATACACCAAAGCCGCTGCCGTAGAAATGAATAATCGCATTAGCAACCGCCTCAGCAGATGGACCGTAGCTAATGACCAAGATTTAAGCTCTGATTTGCAAAAACTCTTCAATAGCAAAAATATTCCTTCTGAAACTTTTACTCAAGCCAGACGTTTATTTGCTTTGGTGTTAGATACTCCCGGAGGAATGAAGATACAAACCATTCATAGCTTTTGCCAAGAAATACTTAAGCGTTTTCCCTTAGAAGCTAAAATTTCACCTTATTTTGAAGTTATGGATGACCGAACAGCTAAAGAAGCCCTTGAAAACATAAAAACATCTTTATTTCAAAAAATAGAAAGCGCCCCTGACAGCAAAACTGCAAAGGCACTAAATTATATTACGACCAAATTAAGCGAAAACACTTTTCCGAAATTAATGAATTCCATAACAAATAATCGTAATAAAATTATACGCATTCTAAATAATTATTCGTCTTCTGATGAGTTTATAAAAACACTTGCGCAACGTTTAAAAATATCTCCAAACACCACCTGTCTTGATATCTTACAAGATTTCTGGCAAAAAACAGACACCGAAACAATAAATAAATTTGCAGAAGCAATGCAAATCGGATCCGATAAAGACAAAAGCAAATCTTTAATGTTACTTTCATCTGTAAAAAAACAAAATTATAATGACTACCGCAAAATATTCTTAACCGATAAAAATGAACCCAGAAAAAGTCCTGCAACCAAAAAAGTTTTATCAATCTTTCCTGAAGCTGAAGGATTTGCTTATAACGAAGCTATGCGATTGCTTGCAACAGATAATAAAATCGCAGCAAGTGAACTTTTAGCCTCAACATCTGCTGTACTATATTTAGCACAAGATTTATTAAACTGCTACACCGAATTCAAACAACTTCATTCTAAAATGGATTATGAAGATTTAATAATTCAAACTGAACAACTGCTAAACAATCCTTTGGTTGCCGACTGGGTTCTTTATAAATTAGATGGCGGCATTGACCATGTTTTAATAGATGAAGCCCAAGATACATCACCAACCCAATGGTCAATTATTAAATCCGTTACTAATGAGCTTTTTTATGGCAACAGCAGTAAAAGTAAAAAAGGTTCTGTGTTTGCTGTTGGCGACCGCAAACAATCTATTTATTCTTTTCAAGGAGCAGATCCCCAAGAATTTGAAAACAGCAAACAACATTTTGCCTCAAAATCATCATCTTCCTCACCTTTTGAAGAAATTAACCTTGATGTTTCTTTTCGCTCAACTTCTGCAATTATGGATGTTGTTAACCAAGTTTTTTCATCTCCGGAAGCAAAACAAGGTGTGGTTCTGCCCGAACAAACAGTATGTCATATTCCATCACGTATCGGAGAAGGCGGAAGAGTAGAAATATGGCCTTTAATAGAAGCCAAAAAAGATGAAAACCCCAATATTTGGTTACCTCCTGTTGAAAGAATAAAAGCTGAATCTACAAGTTCTCGCTTAGCAAATTTAATCGCCGAAACCATTTACCGCCAAGTAAGCGGCAAAGAAATACTGACTTCTCAAAATCGCCCTATTTGCTACCGTGATTATATGATTTTGGTACAGCGCCGAAACAGTTTTGTTGAAGAACTGGTTCGTGCCTGCAAAAATTTAGGCGTAAATATTGCCGGAGCAGATAAAATAACTCTTTCTGAACAAATCGCAGTACAAGATCTAATCTCTATAGCCAAATTTGCCTTACTTCCTGAAGATGATTTAAGTTTGGCCGAAGCATTAAAATCTCCGATTTTTGCTTTAACCGATGATGACTTATTGAAACTTTGCTATAATCGCGGACAAACCAGCTTATGGCAAAGACTAAAACAATCTTCATCTTACCATAACACCGTTCAAGATTTACAATCCATCTTAAATTTAACCGACAATCTTCGTCCTTTTGAATTCTTCAATTACATTTTAACTATCTTAAAAGGTCGGCAAAAGTTTATATCCCGTTTAGGACACGAAGCTGATGATGGTCTGGACGAATTTATCAACTTAACTCTTGCTTTTGAAAAAGAACACATCCCTTCTTTACAATTATTTATAGAATGGATAGAGCAAGATGATATAGAAATCAAAAGAGAGCTAGAGCAAAACCAAGCCGACGCAGTACGTATCATGACCGTACACGGCTCTAAAGGTTTACAAGCCCCCATAGTTATTTTACCGGATACCGTACGAGTAAAAGCTATTCGCAATGAAGCAGAAATTCTAATGGACAAAGATTTGTTCTTATATCCGTTCAGTTCATCTGAATATGAAGATTATTGCAAACAAATAAAGAGCGAACAAAAAAGATTATCCTTAGAAGAATATCATCGCTTGTTATACGTAGCTCTAACCAGAGCAGAAGAACGGTTATACATTTGCGGCTATCAAAAAGGAAGTATCAGTGCCGATTCCTGGTACCAATTATGCAAAAATGCACTTTCCGGTATCATGACTCAAGACAGTGATAAAGATGTCTATGAAATTAAGCAAGAAATTCCTCTGCCGGAAATAAAACATGATTCCTTAAAAAACGACAAGCCTATATTATTTTCTTGGTTAAACACCCCCGCAAAAGAAGAATCCCCCCTTGCCAAACCTCTAGCCCCATCTAAAGCAGATGATGAAGAAGATTTAATGTCTTCCCCCCTAACCGATAATCATCCGGAATACTTTAAACGAGGCATTATCATCCATAAACTTTTACAAATCTTACCTGACATTCCGTCAGAAAAAAGAATTTCTACTGCTGAACAATATTTAAAAACACAATATTCGGAAATACCTGCCGGCGAACAACAAAAAATTATTTCCGAAATTATATACCTGCTCAATCACTCTCATTTTGCATATCTTTTTTGTTCTACTTCAAAAGCAGAAGTTCCTATAATGGGAGAAGTCAACGGAAAAATAATATCCGGACAAATAGACCGTTTGGTTATTTTACCCGATCAAATAGCTATCATAGACTATAAGACCAATCGCCCCGCAGCAAAAACTTTAACTGATGTTCCTTTGTCATATTATAAGCAATTACGTGCATACAAAGCCTTAATAGCAAAAATATATCCCGATAAAGAAATAAAAACATATATTTTATGGACTAATACGGCACACTTAATGGAAATAGAATAAAAGTTATATATAAGCTATAAAATAAACTTTAATTTATCAAAAAAATGCTTATATTATACTTATAACTTAACTCTTATTTTTATATATGGAAGGATTTATAATGAAAAACATTTCTGATGCTCAATTTGAAACAGAAGTACTTAACGCTAAAGGTCTTGTCTTGGTAGATTTTTGGGCAGAATGGTGCGGTCCTTGCCGTCAACTTTTACCAATTCTTGAAGAAGTTTCTAAAGAAATGGCAGATAAAGTTGAGGTGTGCAAAATGAATGTTGATGAATCTCCAAATACCGCCTCCCAATATGGTATCCGTAGCATTCCGACAATGTTTTTGTTCAAAGACGGTAAGCAAATTGATGTAAAAGTCGGATTAAATTCAAAATCTTCACTGGAAAATTGGATTAATTCCAACCTCTAAAACTCATTATTCAACAAAAAACCACCTTTTCAGGTGGTTTTTTTATTTTTTACTCCAGCCTTTAGCAGCACGAGACCAAAGTTGCGTATTATTACCTTTTGGACACACCATAATTCCACAAACTGTAGGAGATTTACATCCCGTAATATCAGGAGTTGTAAAAGGTTCGTTGCTTACAAAACATTTTGCCATATCCGCAAAAATTCGTGCTTCCATATATTTTGAATCATAACCAAAAACATCCGTTTTATCAACGATTGCATCCTTTCTATATAAAAATTTAGAAACTTTAGCCGCATAAGAAGAAAACATCGTTTTATTAGTTAATATTTTCTCAAAATGCTCTCTGATAACCGGATTATTCCAGCCTCCGCCATACAATAAAAAATATTTAGGTTGTCCGACATTAAAAGGAATATGAACCAAAGAACGAACAAATATTTCTGCAGCAAAACATTCTGCCGTATAAATACGATCCTCTAAAGGTACTGATTTATCAATAAGTTCAGGAATAATCTTATACCAAGCCGGATCCGATGATTTTGGAGGATAACAATATAAAAAATTCTCTCCTTTAGCAGTTATAACCGCAGAAGAAAAAAGTTTATCCATAAGATTAAAATTTATCTTTCCTTTTTTTCCTATTTTGCCATCAAAATCACATGATTGTCCCGCCTCATTCCTTGCCAAATAGTCAGCATAATGATTAAACGGTCCCACATCCCATCCGACAACTTTAAGATTCTTGGTATTTATATCTTCAGATACAATAGATATGTTGCCAGTATTTCCTCCATTACAAAAGGCTACCGGAAAAATATTTTTTTCTCTCAAATGGTTGGATATATGAACATGATGTTGTGGAGCTAAAGGCGCTCCTTCTCCTCCGTTCATAATATCATCAGAACGAAAATCAAAAACCACCGGTATCCCGGTCAAATCTGCTAACATTTGTCCGGATCCGATTTGCAATGTTGAAGCCTCTTCTTCTCCGGCAATTGACGGAGGGAAATGATGACAAGTTTGCCCGTGAAACCCGATGGCTCTAACTTCCGAAATATCAATATTATGCTTTTCCAACAATTCGTTAATTGTTCGTGCAACTAACCGAATATAATCATCATGCAATTGTTCAAGCCATAGACGATTATCATTACAAACCTTCTCAATGTCTCCTTTTTCAAGAGCAAGTTTTTGCTTCAATGATAAAAAACGAGAAGATATTTCTTCAGGAATAGCCAGACTATAACCACATATATCTTTAATTTGCTCATTATTAAAATCGGTTAAAACAACATCAACAGCATCTAGGGAGTTGCCGGTCATCACGCCGATAAACTTCATCTGGTAGTCCTCTAAAAAATTTAGCAATACTAGAACTATAGTTTTATTTTTTCACAAATGCAATCAAAAAGTTCAAGTTATAAAAAATCCCCGCAGCCATCGCAACGGGGTTATAATCAACATAAGCTGATTAAAATTTTCTTCTTTAGAGGGTTATAACTCTCTATTTTACAAGACACTTTCTGTCCTTTTGTGAGTGTGCGACACGTTTTCACAACACACTCAACTTTTGGAGCAAGAGATATTTGACAATCTCCGGAATGATACTGGTGTTTGACTTCTCCTGTAACAATACTTCCTTGCGGATGTTTTTCAATAAAATCATCTGTCGGAAAATTTTGCGGAACAACATCAACATACACTTCCGTATAAGAGCCAAACTCTTTCTTACGCATTCGTTTCATTAGCTTAACAACTTTCACCAGCCAATATTCCCCCACTTTAAATATAACGTGAGGATTAATTTGGCTACGCTTAGGAAGATAATATACACCATCCAAATCTGTTGAAAGCACCGAAAACGTAACACAACTGTCTTTTACGACTTTAACCTGCGCTTGATATACAAAACTTATACCTAACGCAAATCCTTCATTAGTTTTCATAATATAAAAATAATTATCAATTATGTTGACAGCATAATACAAAAAAAATTAAAAGACAACCATTTTTAGACAAAAAAACATTTACTCAAATAAAAACGCTTGCAAAATAAAAAGATTGTGCTATAGAAATAGCTGAATTTTAAGCATAAAAATCTTAAAATTTAAATTGTCTTAACATTCGTGGAAGAACAGCCATTGTTCGGACCACGATCCTAAATTATAAAGGATATGAAAATGGCTAAATCTAAAAAGAAAATTTTAGGCTTAATCAAGCTTCAGATCCCAGCTGGTAAGGCTAACCCATCTCCTCCGGTTGGTCCTGCTTTGGGTCAAAAAGGCTTGAATATTATGGAATTTTGTAAAGCATTCAATGCTGCAACACAAAAATTGGAACCGGGAATTCCTGTTCCTGTTGTAATTACAGCATTTGAAGATAAATCATTTACATTTATTACCAAACTTCCGCCGGTTGCTTACTACTTGAAAAAGGCTGCAAACGTACAGTCTGCTTCTAAAGAACCTGGCAAAGTTGTTGCCGGACAAATAACAATAGCTCAAGTTAAAGAAATTGCTGAAACCAAACTTCCTGACTTAAACTGTTCTACAGTTGAAGCCGCTATGAACATGGTAAAAGGTCAAGCTATTTCTATGGGCATTAAGGTTGTGGAGTAATATCATGGGTAAAAGAATCGTAAATGCTTATAAAGCTGTTAACAAAGATCAAGCTTATGCTTTAAATGAAGCTGTTAAAATTGTTAAAGCTAATGCTACTGCAAAATTTGATGAAACCATTGATATTGCTGTTAACTTAGGTGTAGATCCCAAATACGCAGACCAAATGGTTCGCGGTGTATGCTCTCTTCCTCACGGAACAGGCAAAACTGTTCGTGTAGCAGTGTTTGCTCAAGGCGAAAAAGCTGATGAAGCAAAAGCTGCCGGTGCAGATATTGTCGGAGCAGAAAATTTGGTAGATTCCATTTTATCAGGAAAAGTAGATTTTGACCGTTGCATTGCAACTCCTGATATGATGGGTATGGCAGGTCGCGTTGCTCGCGTTTTGGGTCCTAAAGGCTTAATGCCAAACCCAAAATTAGGTACTGTTACTGCTGATGTTGCTGAAGCTGTTAAAAAAGCCAAAGCCGGTGAAGTACAATATCGTGTAGAAAAGAACGGTATCGTACATGCCGGTATCGGAAAAGCAAGCTTTAGTGAAGAGCAAATCTTTGAAAACGCCAAAGCTTTTATTGACGCTATCATTAAAGCAAAACCAAGTGGAGCTAAAGGAACTTACATGAAGAAGATTTCTTTGAGCAGCACTATGGGTGTTGGTGTAAAAGTAGATTCTGCAAACATCTAACACTAAAATCACAAAAAAGACTCTGTTTTTTACAGAGTCTTTTTTTATGCAAAATTTATAAAAAACATCTTGACCTTTTATATGGTTTGAGCTAAAAGACTTATGTTTTCAGAATAATAATTCTGGAGAGGTGGCAGAGCAGTTTAATAAAGCGATCTTGGAATCGCAGATGGCTGAAAGCCCAAACCGGAGAAGTAAAACGAAGTTTTACAGACGGTTTTCTCCTAAATTATTATGCACACACCTTGGAGAGGTGGCAGAGCGGTTTAATGCAGCGGTCTTGAAAACCGTCGAGGGGGCGACCCCTCCGTGAGTTCGAATCTCACCCTCTCCGCCAATAATAAAAAAAGCGACCATTAAGGTCGCTTTTTTTATTAGATTTACCACTACCAACTAACTTAACTTTGAACGCTTCTCAAGTAATTCATCAACAGATTTGATAACTCTTGCCGGATTACCTGCAACCACCGAATTAGCCGGCACATCTCGCGTAACAACACTCCCGGCTCCGACAATACTATTATCCCCGACAGTGACTCCTGGTAATATAATTGATTGCCAACCGATAAAACAATTATCGCCTATTGTTATCGGAGAAAAAAAGGTTGGCTTATCATGAGCAAACAGCGATGCATCGTGAGCCAATAAAGTACAACCGGTCAATACGCAGTTTTTCCCTATTGTTATTTTAGCATATTTAGTTTTATCAATAGAACACGTAGAATAAATATAAGTTCCCGAACCGATTTTATAACCGCGAAATCTAAATTTTTGAGCATTAATTATTGGGTTAGGAATTTTCCTTAACTTCATACCAAAAAGAACTAAAAAATTTTTCAATTTTTTCATTTTTAACCCCGTTTAACTATAAGTAAGTATAGTTTTACAAAATCAAAAAACAAGAAAAAATGAATAACATGTTATTACTTGTTGAAAATTTCAGAAAAAACATCGTTCAAATACAATAACTTAATTTTGCTACTATAATAATTATTGGCTAACCGAAATATTTAGCATCACTGCTAAACTTACAACATTTTAAACTCTAAAAAACACACAATTTGCAAATTGTGTGTTTTTTCTGTTTATAAGCGACCGGTTGATAGCAAATTATAATATTTACTTAACGAACCACCATCAACATCCCAACTAAAATCTTTACTCAAAGCATTTTTTTGCATTGTCGCAAAAACCTTTGGTGCGGTATAAAAAACAAACAATGCTTTATCCAACGTTTCCGTATAAGCATTCTCATTATTTTTCAGGCGCTGTGCTGTCAAGTTATTTCCATACACACGACGATTCCCTGTAAAAAACACATCTGTTCTAAAACCGTCTATTCCATCGTCTATAGTATCAACCAGCCCACCGGTGGACATTGCAACCGGCAACGCACCCTTTGCCATAGCCTCCATTTGCGTAAGTCCGCAAGGTTCAAAACGACAAGGCATCATGTACAAATCAGCCGCCAATTGTATCGCATAAGCAAATTCGTCTTTATAGCCATGAAAAACGAAAATACGTCGTCCTATTTCAGGATTTATTTCAGATACTTTCTTTTTAAGCTTAGCTAACATTTCAAAATAACTAACATCTCCGGCACCGCCCAAAACAAACACCGGATGTTCCCTTTTAATATCTTTATATTTCTTTGAAATATTCAAAATTGCCTGCGCTGCAATATCATAACCTTTTTGCTCAGCCAACCTACTGGTTGCGCAAACAATCGGTGTTTTAGCAGGATCTTTAATTACCTTTGAAATATCTTCAAATTTATATATATCCACTAATGGAATAACCTTATTCTTAAATTCATTATCTACGGCTATTTTTGAAATAAGCTTAATAAATTCAAATTTATTATGTAGTTTTCCTTCCAAATTATTTTCATCAAAAGTCACAAAATTTGTATCTTCAAAATATTTATTAACCGCAGCAATTTTATCGGCATTAGGCGAAATCAAGTTTTTTTCATATCCGTTAACTATTCCATAAAAATTGCGATGATCCTTACGAATTTTTAAAATATCACGAAAATCAAAACCGAACCCTAACTCTTTTGATACTTCTTCTAAATAATTCTTAGAAACCGTAACAACTCTATCTGCCAAATGGAAATTACAAGAAGCCTGATTATAACAATCATGTACAATTAGAGTATTTGTTGCTCGCGGATTACTGTTTTTAATAGGCTTAGCATTTTTAAATACTGTTGTTGCCGTTTGTTCATATAATGAATTCAAAATTTTTGCCGTATTATTATAATCCCACCCCTGATATCCGAGGTGATGAGCAATATGAACCACAGGTATTTGCTTTATTTTTTCAACCAAATCACTCTTCATTATTCCGGCACATTCTTGCGCCACCGTAAAATACTTAAACAATCCGGAAAGAGCACCGCTATGCCAATCATTTGCTACTACGACATTAGGCAAACTCATTTCTGCAATTTTATTTTCTGCAATATCTTTTACCAACACATAAACAGCTTTAGAGAAAAAAGCAAATCGCTCAACCTCATCTACGGCATATTTATTTTTTACATAACATCCTCCTTGTGCCGGAGGATTCTCCGGATGAGGATCTATACAAAAGAACCTTTCATTCGCCAAAAAGACATATTTACAGCCTTGAAAATCCCCCACATATACATCAACCATATTTTTAGACAAACTTCCTTTATCCGCAAAAAACGGCACTTCTAAGGTTTTCAAGAGTTTAAGTTTTATTTTTTTATGTTCAGCACCACAATAGACACCATCTGCAAATTCTGCTTTCTTTTTTCCGGTATTACCCAAATACAATGGAGTTACAACCGTCAAAAACTCCCCTCTAGACGAATAAGCCCGATTAAACGCTTCCGGCAATTCGGAAGCTATCATTCCCAAACCGCCGCATTTCATAAAGGTAGCTGTTTCTGCAGAAACCATCCATCCGTTTATTTTATTTATTTTAGGCCACGGATTTTTGCTCAAACACTGATTCTTTGCTAAATTTTGTATTTCCTGAATATACGGATTTGTAGTAACAACATAATTTATATTAAATTTCTTTTTATTAAATTCTTTAGCTAAAAACTTCAGAGCGCAACAGCCCTTTTGCTGATCAGGGATATTCATATCAAATCTTTCAAAAATAATTAATGCGTGGCCAAATGACCTTGTATATGCCTATTAAAAAACTATAGCACTTGACTTGTCAAGTATTAGTCACTAAATTCCATATATATGCACATTTGATTACAATATTTAAAGAGAAAATGACATGGCTAAAAACAAAAAACAACAAGAAACTTTAACTGAAGAGATATTTGAAGAACAAAAAACTCTTCCTAATGAAGAGGAAACAACTCAAGAAGCACAGGAAAATAATTCTTTAGCAGAAGAATTAGAAGCTCTAAAAGCAGAAAACGCCAAACTTAAAGAGGATTTTCTTCGTGCTTTTGCCGACGCAGAAAACACTAAAAGAAGATGCGCTCAAGAGATTGAAAAAAACAACAAATACGCTATAGCTGATTTCGCAAAGAACCTACTATCCGTAGCAGACAATTTGCATCGTGCAATTGATGCTGTTAACAACAATGAAGGTAATGAAAACTGTGGTGCCTTAAAAAAAGGCGTAGAATTGACTGAAAATGAACTGATGAAAGTATTTGGCAAATTCGGTATCTCCAAAATGGAAATTATGGGAACCGTTTTTGACCCTAATTTCCATCAAGTCATCCAAGAAGTTGAAGATAAAAACAAACCTGCCGGAACGATTATAGCTGAACTGCAAACCGGATATATGATTAATGGCAGAATTTTACGAGAAGCGATGGTTGTTGTAACTAAATAATACCTTCAAAAAAACAAACCCACTATAAAAGTGGGTTTGTTTTTTTTGCATTATTTTATTTTTTATTTTTTTCTGCTTTTAATTCAGAAGTACAATTAGGACATTTTACTGCCTCAATTGCAATTTCAGAGCAGCAATACGGACATTTTTTCGTTGTTGCGACTTCTTCTTTCTTTTCTTTTGCATCAATTTTGGCTTGTAACTTATTAATTGCCTTAATCAAAATAAACACAGCAAAAGCAACAATCAAAAAGCTGATAACTGCATTAATAAACAAGCCTATGTTTAATGTAACAGCACCGGCTGCTTGTGCCGCACTCAAAGAAGGATATGGAGCCGGAGTAACCCCGCTTTTCATTACAACAAATAAATTTGTAAAATCAACTTTTCCCAACAACAATCCTATTGGTGGCATAATCACATCTTTAACCAATGAATCTACAATTTTTCCAAAAGCGGCACCGATAATAATACCAACAGCCATATCAATCACATTACCGCGCATCGCAAATTTTTTAAATTCAGAAAGCATTCCTTTAAACATATAAATCTCCATAAATAAAAAGTTATAACAAATTTAACGATTATTCATCATCTTCTTTAATTCTTTGAATATCAGCTCCGACCGCACGAAGTTTTTCTTCCAGCTTTTCATAACCTCTATCCAAATGATACACTCTGTTCACAACGGTTTCTCCTTCTGCCACCAATCCGGCCAACACCAGCGCAAAAGAAGCTCTTAAATCTGTAGCCATAACCTGCGCACCTGACAACTTACCAACACCGCGAACAATAGCGGAAGCATGCCCATGAACATTAATATTTGCACCCATACGCAACAATTCCGGCACATGCATAAATCTATTCTCAAATATAGTCTCTGTTACCATTGCTGCTCCATCCGCCGTCAACATCAATGCCAAAAACTGGGCTTGCAAATCTGTAGGAAAACCAGGAAAAGGCTCTGTCATAATATCTTTACCGACCAACTTACAATTTTTAGCATCAACCAAAATTCCTCTTTCGGTTTCAGTAACCTTAACTCCCATGTCTTTTAGAACTTGCAACGGACGGCGCAAAGTTGACGGCAACGCATTTATGAGTTCTATCTTTCCTCTGGTAATTGCTGCCGCAACCGCATACGAACCGGCTTCAATTCTGTCTGCAATAACCTTATGCCTTGTTCCATAAAGCTTATCTACGCCATCTATTGTCAGAACGGCCGTGCCGATTCCTTCAATTTTAGCACCCATCGCATTCAACATATTAGCAAGATCGCCTATTTCCGGTTCTTTGGCTGCATTTTCAAGCACTGTTCTCCCTTCTGCCAAAACAGCTGCCATCAAAACATTACAT
The DNA here is from genome assembly GCA_017457005.1 of Alphaproteobacteria bacterium. GTDB lineage: Bacteria > Pseudomonadota > Alphaproteobacteria > RF32 > CAG-239 > CAZU01. Next base: position 54,800 of record JAFTII010000009.1, read on the forward strand.
GTTGCTCCGACAGACACACCCGGAAAAATAATATGCGCACCTTTTAGACGTCCTTTTGCATCTGCATGAATATAGCCGTTTTTGATTTCTATATTAGCACCCATTTGCTCTAACGCCGACAAATGAATATCCATCGGTCTGGCCCCTATTGCACATCCTCCGGGCAAAGAAAGTTCACATTTTCCGTAGCGAGCCAATAACGGCCCCAACACATAATAAGAGGCTCGCATTTTACGAACATAATCATAAGGAGCGACCAAACTTGTAGCCACTTTTGTACGATACGAATACGTTTTTGCCGGATGATTATCTGCAAAATCATCAAAGTCATCTATTTTTGTACCCAATTGTTCCAAAAGATTATTCATTGCCTTAATATCAGAAAGCATCGGCATATTGGTAAGAGTAACGGTTTCATCAGTCAACAAGCTTGCACAAATCAGAGGTAGCGCTGCATTCTTAGCACCACTGATAAATATTTCTCCCTCTAAAACCTTGCCACCGTGTATTTTAATTTTATCCATTATTATTCTCCGATTTCTTTTCTTTTATCAATTCTTGCTGGCGTTTACGCTTAAGTAGATTTTTTTGCAAAGCCTTAGCCTCACGTTCAAACCTTATGTCTTTTCGTGATGGTTGCTTCATTTTTTGTTCACAGGCAGTCATAATCCGCAAGTCCTAATAAAACCGAGCAGGAATTTCATTAAAAATAAGTTTTTTCCCATCATCTGACAACAAATAGAGTTGTTTATCCTTAAACTCATATCTCTTAACACTTGCCAAATCTTTAAGATATTGTTGTTCTAATTCCATCAAGTTCTCAGGTCCCATCATCATTGTTGTTCCCATATCGGTAAGGGTTAATTTATTGTTGGTAACATCATAAAAACCAAAATATCTGTTAACCGGAGCTTGTCCGAAAAAGCGATTTTCCTGTCCGCCAAAACCTAAACTGACTTCAACACCTTCAGGCGCATCTTTCCATATAAATTCCCTACCGATAGGCGTTTTAGCTTCGCTTTTTGATGACGGCAAAAAAGACATCAACAAAAGCACTCCGACAATACAACTTATAACTATAAATATTTTTTTCATAATTATGCTCCATAAATTCCAATTATTGCAAGGGTAGCAATTTTAAATACTAATAACAAGAGTTTTTACTTAACAATCACTATTTTATAAACAACATAAAAAATATTTTCAAAAAAATCAAAACAACTCTTGATTTTTATAAAATCTTTCTGTATGTTACCTTCCACATGGATACCATGTTTAATATTATTATGCCGCTGTAGCTCAGTGGTAACGCTAAGTAAAATTGATACTGATGTATCAATTTTGTCTGCAAGTTCTTTGGAACATCTTAGCGAAACAGGGAAGTGAAACGACCGCATTGAGCTTAGATGCCTAAGGCACGTCATTGGCCAATGACGCAGCACCAACAATATATTTGGCCAAATTTCGTATTATTATGCCGCTGTAGCTCAGTGGTAGAGCACGTCATTGGTAATGACGGGGTCGCAAGTCCGATTCTTGCCAGCGGCACCATTAAAAAGACCTCCCTTGTGGAGGTTTTTTTAATGGTATTTGCCAATGGCTGGGATCGGGCTTGCGAAGCAACGTCCGGAGTGGATAGTTGGTGAAAATAAGTGCAAAACTTTAGCGAATAGCTTAGTTTTGTACGATGTTTGAACCTTACGACACGAGGAGGACCCGCGAATAAATGAGCGGGAGTACCCTTTCTTGCCAGCGGCACCATTTCATAAAACCGCCTTATCACAGGCGGTTTTTGTTATGTAAATCAAGTTTCTTGCAAAGTCCGATTGTTTCGTTTCCCTAAATAACAATTTTTCATAACTATCGGACTTTGGACCTAAAAGCTAAAAATCAATCATTTTGAAAAATCCAATCCCTGTCCTATAAAAATTATCTTCCTTTATTGATTTTGGACTGATTGGTTTTAGATTGTATTCCCCTAACATTTCCAGCTCTTAAGTAGCATTTACCTAAAACTTTACTTAATGAAGCTATATTATCAATTCTACATTCTAAAGATGGATTAGTAATAGGATATAAAACATCTCCCCTCATTTGTTTTGTTCTACCATTTGGTGAAGTTATATATTCTTGAAAAGTCCCATCATCTGCGTACAAACGAATCAGATGTTCATCAGCATTTAATGAACAACTGGCCAACAATTTATTATCTTTTTTATATTCCATAATGTCATTGCCAAATTTGTTTTTATAAATAGTTATATTGTTAGCGTTAGGCATGATTTCTAAACCCTTAACATCAACAGATATCTCATTATTTAAGGAATTTGATTGCTGAAATGATGGTATAATATCATTAATATACAAATCTACTCCTTCCCCCCGTGGAACCAAATTTTTGCTATGAATAAATCTTTCTTGATGTGTAGCTTTTAGATAATTTAATGCATTTGATACATAATTTTGAACTTCTTGATATGTGTATTTTGTCGATAAATCTTCAAAAAGTTTATTAGCCCAAGGATTTTTTTCATAATCTTTACCTAAATATTTAGCACCACATTTTTCTGCTAAAAAAATATGACAGGCCAGTGAGGACAATTGAGTATCATTTATTTCGTTAAATATTAAATTTCTATTTAGAGAAGGAACACCAGCATGACCATAATAAGAGAAAGCAGAATCTTTATTTTGCTCATACCAATTATCTTTTACGCCTTCAAATCTCATTCCTATATTATTGAAAACATGCATATCTTCAGGAAATTTTACTCCACCTTGCGGAAAATCTTTTTTATACCTATCACCAAATTGATTATTTAGTTGTTTTGCAATAAATTGTGCTTTATCATATTCTCCGATATATATAGTAAAAACTTTCCCTCCGTCTCCACCATTTCCCATCTTAAAACTAACTTCATTATCCATGAGAAATTTTGCAGTATCTTTGATTATAGGATCTGAAACGGTTTTATTATCCTGATCAAGAAAAACATGTAATTTCCAAACATGATTATCATCTTTACCTGTTTGAAATTCCATATCTTTAGTATCGGGTGAAAGTTGCAAAAAATCATCAAATGAATGTACGTAATTTATATGAGGCATATCAACTATTCCTTTATCTAAAGTAATTATAGCAGACATAACCATTAAATTCAATTAATAATCTTCTCCAACAAGAGCTTATATAAATAACTCTATTTTATAAGCTAATTGTCTAAAATCATCATAATTTTCAGTCCGATTCTTGCCAGCGGCACCAGTTTATAAAACCGCCTCAACGCAGGCGGTTTTTGTTTTTTTTGGGCTACCTCTCGCAAAATCCGATTGTGTCGTTCCCGAAAACAGCAATTTTTCATCAACTATCAGACTTCTTGCTTTTAGGTTATCATTAGTGTTTCATTTTTTATAAAAATATGATATTATTCTTAATATATTTGATAAGCGGAGAACAAAATATGGTTGCAAAATATAAAGAAGATAATGTGTTAAATCCCCATCTTCCTTGGAATGAAAAAAGTGAAGATTTGGATAATATTTTATTTAAACAAAATGGCGCCTACCCTAAAAGATTATTTTGTAGCTATGTGGTAGGTGAATCTACGCAAGGTAAAATTAATGTTAGGGCATTATCCGATATGGGTACTATATTACTTAATGACCAACAAAATCATTACAATTTATATCATGTTACAATACCTTCAAAAGAGTGTTTTTGCGGAGATCACGCTGTTGCTATGGCGGTTGATAATAAGACCAAAACAATCTATTATCACGACTCTCATGGAGAAGATATGCGTAAAGAAATGAAAGATTTTTTAAGATTATTGTTACCTGAATATAAAATTGACATTAATCATTCCAAACAGCAAGAAGACGTTAGAAACCCTTTTGTTTCAGAAGAAAATGATAATTCATGTGTATTACTTACCAAATATAATCTACGAGATATGTGGTATAAAATTAATGGACACAAAGATAAAATTTGTGATTATTCCTCAATACAAGCCAGAAAAGATGCTTGGCGTAAATTAAGAAATATTCAAAAAGAGGAACCTACTAAAGACGCAGGAACAACAAAATTTACAATTAAGTTCGGAGCAAAAAAAACACCATCAAAAGAAGAAATTGAAGCCCAAAAACAAGCTGAAAAAGAAGATTTTAAATATCGTATGTATAATGAACCTAATTATAATGAAATGTTACAAGAAGCAGTTAAAAGAGCTAAATCTAACCATCTTGCTTATTGTAAACAAGTACAACTTCAAAGAGGCGGCTTAAACAAATAATCTAAATTATTTATAACTACATTTAACTTATATCCCAACCGCTCATTATCATCATAAAACTCACTCTGATATTTGCATAACATCAACCGTTATTCTTTTTCCATACTCTTGTTTTAGCGTGAAAAATTAAAAAACAAAAATTAGATTATCTTGCAAATAATGATTATTTTCACTCTTTATCAAATATTTTCTATTTATTGACTTAACTCAAAAAAAGTGATATAATTTATATTGTAAAATATTATTCGTTCTTATTGTTTTTATATACCTTAGGCAAGTATATAAAAAAGTGTATGCCTATAAATTTTAAAAGTATGAAAAGTAAATACTTTAAAAAACAAGGAGAGATTGCATTCCGTCTTTGGATGTTCTCATCAGCTTACGAACAACTTCTAGCAGCTCCTAACAAAGAAAAGACTTTAAACCTAATCGGTAAAATGGAGAATTTTGAACAAGTTGTTAAGGCTAACGGAACAGAAGAAGAGCATAGAGACCTAAAAGAAATGATTGAAGTTCTGAAGGCATTGTAATCATACCTTTATAAAAAGCACCTTGAAAGGTGCTTTTTTTTGTTTGTTGAGCTTCTTATCACAATATCCGATAATTACAAACATATTTACGCCTATTAAGGCAATAATTTATGAATATCATACTCATCATAACCTTCGTAATAATAGCTGATATCAATGCCTTTCATAAAGATTTCTCGTTCGTTAATTTTATCAGTCAGAGCATTTTTTAAAAGATGTTTAATCTCAATATCCTTTATCGGACTTCTTTCCATAGCCAATAAATAATCTTCTTTATCAATTTTATTCCAATCAACAACTTTTTTTAGTTCTTTTTTTAAAATTAAATCAAGCCAAATTCTGGTAGCTCGTCCATTACCTTCTCTAAAAGGATGCGCGATATTCATCTCTACATATTTTTCAACAATTTCATCAAAAGTTGACTGCGGCATTTTATCTATATTTTTTAATGATTGTTCTAAATACATAATGGGAGCAAAACGGAAATTACCTTTAGATATGTTTACATCACGTATTTTACCGGCAAAATCATAAATATCTTCAAATAAAAATTTATGTATTTGTTGCAATCCATTAATCGTTCCAACTTTAAGTTTATCAATCTTGCCGCTATCAAAGAGCTTAATTGCTTTTTCTTTGCTAATTTTTTCTTCCGCTTTATTAAGCTCTATCTGATTGCTAATGTTTAATTTGTTTTTTAAAACCATCTTTGTCCCTTTTGAAACATTTTTAAACATTGTATCGTATAATTACTAAAATTTACACAACAGAATTACTTTGCTAACAAATTAAAAAACTTCTTTATTTATATCATCCTGTTTTGGAACCAACTCTAACTTATACCTTAACTTTCCATTATAATCATAAAACTCACTCTGATATTTGCATACTATTACGCACTATTTACCTGTTCAGTTATTTTAATCTACCCGATAGGTGTATCAATTATTGACATGGTTGGACTTTTGTTTCATTATAAAGTCCAGAATAAGAACAAAAAACAATCATTAGTATAAAAGCATAATTTTTATTGTTTTATTTTATACTTAAAATATTGTTAGCCATTATAAGGAGAAGCGGATGTTACAAAAAATTATAGACATTGTCAGAGAGTGTGGAGAAATCATTAAAAACGCGCAAATACAACATGTAGAACTTAAAAATCAAGACAGACGAAACCTCCTGACAGAATATGATGTAAAAATACAAGCAATCTTACAAAAACAATTAAAAGAAATTTTGCCTCAAGCTTCTTTTTTTGGAGAAGAAGGCGAGCATAATTACCATAAAGACGGTTATTGTTTTGTTTGCGACCCGATTGACGGCACAACAAATTTTGTAAAAGGCTGTAAATTCAGCTCCATATCTGTTGCGTTACTAAAAGATGGTAAACCAATCTTAGGAGTTATTTACAATCCCTATTTGGATGAAATGTTTTGTGCTGAAAAAGGCAAAGGAGCTAAATTAAACGGAGCTGATATTCATACAACAAACGATAGCTTAGCAGATAGCCTGGTAACGTTTGGAACCGGTGTTAATGACTTATCTGAGATAGATAGCGTTTTTGAATATGCAAAAAAATGTTTTAAGGTTTCTATAGATGTTAGACGTTGTGGATCGGCAGCCATAGAACTTTGTAATTTGGCATGTGGCAGAATAGGTTATTTCTGTGAATTTAAGCTTTCTCCGTGGGATTATTCTGCTGGAGTGCTTATTGCCGAAGAAGCCGGCGCTATCGTAAAAAGTAATGACTTCAAAGATATTGATGACTATTTTCAAATCAGACAAATTTTTGTAATGGCAAACAAGAATATTCTAAAGGACGTCCCTCGCTTATAGACCAATCCAATACTAGCGAACAATCTTCTTCCAAAAAAATAACCCCAAGTTTTATTGAACTTGAGGTATTAAAATTAATTGAAGTAAAAACTTAATTTCTTTCCCGTTCTTTTCTGGAAATGCTGACACCAGTTAAGCACATTACAATACAAAGTAACAAAAAGCCTAAAATAATTACAACTCCGGTATCATTCGTATAATAAAGTTCCTCAATTTGCTCAACAGATTGCCTTCCGGTAACAACCTGTAACCCCAACATTCTCTCAGAGGTAAATATTGTTACAAGCATTCCCTCAACAGGGCTTACTTCTTGAGTCGTACCGTATGTATGAGGATTATTATCCCGAATAGTTACCCGAGTAACCGTAAATTGAGATGAATCAACAACAACATACCAAAGTTCACTTTCTGTATCATACTGAATATTTCCCGTTCCGATAATTTTAGGATTTATCGGCTCGCTGTCAAACCAAGAACAACTTGGCAACATAACGCTTAATGCGATAAACATAAATAATAACTTTTTCATACGCAATAATTCTTATTTGATTAATAATTCTGACATAATTATAAATTTATGGTAGTGTTTATAAACAAAAAATCAAACAATATCAAGCAAAAACCATCAAACCGTCTTTACATAAAACAAATCACTCAACTTTTTTACATCTTCCATCCTTATACATTTTCAGCAAAAGTTCCTTATCCGCTATTAAAACTTTATTTGTATATTTACCGCCGGAAAACGAAAACTTTGTACCTGATTGTGACATTTTAGGTGCGTACTGTTGGAGCAAATTTAAATATGGTTTGATATATACAGACACATTTGTATCGTCAACATCACAACGCAAAGAATAATCTTCACTTCTTCCGTTTCGTTCCATTGTTAAAGAAAGTAATATTTGACACATATTGTTTTTATATATCCCTTTTACTGCCTGATTAATTTTTATCTCTCCGATTGATAATGTCTCCTCCCAATCCTTATAAGATTTTTCTTGCTCACATTCTCCCAAAGCAAAAAGAATTCCCCTATATTTATAAGACGGACGATAAATAGCTTTTTTTTCATCAGATAATAAATTGCCCAACTCATCAAAACCGGACAACGTCAACTCATTCTCATTCAACAGCAAATGAAACCCATGTGCAACTATATGACATTTATCTTTTTCCTTGCCCTTAATTTCCACTTTATTTACATCCACTCCCATAAGTTCAAGTGTTTCTATATCCGACTCACAATTTCGCAATGATTCCTTAAATTTATCAGAAAACAACATCATCTTACGCATATTTTTTTCTGCTTCAGCGTCTTTTTTTGCCAGTTCTTCTTCAGATAGCTCTACAAGTTTACAAAAATTATTTGATATTTCAGTCATTGCCAAATCAAACCCCTGAGCTGTCATAGTCATTGATACAGAATCATTCTTCCAGTTTTCGGTTTTAATTTCAGAGGATGTTTCATTAAATGCCTCAACTAATTTATCTTGAGCTTCTTGTGGCAAAAGACAATCATATTCTTGGGCAAATGGCTCTATATAATCATATTTTATAAAAACATGACATTTGCCATCCAACATTCCTTTAACATCTAAAATCATCTTGGCCGAAGATAAATCTAATTTATCAACAAATCTTCTCAAAAACGATTCTGCCCGTTTCTTCATTTTCGGATTTTTTTCATATATATCTTCTATATAAGGCGTACAATTCTTAATAGCATTTTTTAGTTCATCACTAAAATAATAAGGCTGTTGCTCTGCGTGTACCCAACCGGAAATAACACATCCCCAACACAATATTAATAAAAACTTTTTCATAAATATCCTTTTAATATTAGTTCCATCCCCCTAATATTATGAAATACAAATTATTACTATTATGTAAATGTGCTAATTTATCAAAAATGCCTATTTTTCGTTACATCTTTTCTAATAAATTTTTATAAAAATTTATAGTAGCCCTGACACGAGGAATATCTTTTGATTTCTTTTTTGCAACCAAATATACCGTAGGCGCATGTTCACACTTAAAATTATCCAAACAAACAAATCCATCTATCCTTCTATACCGCAATGGCATTATTGCGATTCCGCCTCCACAACGGACAATTTCCGTTGCCGCATAAGTTGAGTTTGTTACATATCTGGTGTGTTTTGCCTTTTTAACGACATGCTTCCATTCTTTCAAAAAATCCTGAAGCTGGATTCTGGTAATAATCCAATGATTATTAAGCATATCATCAAAATCTTTAGGATAACCGTATTTCGCCAAATACTTCGGAGATGCAAAATATCCGCATTCCACCTTTTTAGTATAAAGAACAACAATATCTGTATTGTTAGGAGGCAAAAATGTAATTCCGATATCTGAATCCATTGTGCTAAAATCTGTATTATCAATAAACGTTCGTGATACCAAATTTATTTCCGGATACCGTTCAAAAAAATCGCCTACTTCTTCAGGAATCAAATTCGTTGAAACACTTAAAGGCATACTGACTAAAACATCGCCTTTTAAATCTTTTGAAGAAAGTTTATCTTCATAAATTTTATTAAAGACATCTTCTATTGCATGGGCATGCCTAATCAGATCTTTACACCGCAAAGTTAGTTGAGAGCCTTTTGCGCTATTAATCAAAAGCTCATAACCGACTTCATCTTCCAGATTTGAAATATATTTATTTATCGTATCAATAGAAAGTCCTAAAATTTCAGAAACTTTCCTTTTTCCACCACACTTATCAATAGCATCCAAAATAAACAGAGCCTGAAGACTCATAAAGTTCTTTTTTCTTATCATTTAGTCCTCAACCCTTTCTTATATTACAAAACTTTTATATAATTTATAATATAATCCTTTTGTATTAATAACAAACTATTTTATAAAAATTTTATACGCATAATGAAAACCCCTCGCAATTTCTCACAAGGGGCTTTCATCAAAACATTTTAGAAGTGTTCATCACATCTGCGAATCAAATCTTCAATATTCTCAGGTGGCCATCCCGGAGTATCCATACCCAAATGAATGCCCATCTTAGCCAACACTTCTTTAATTTCGTTCAAAGACTTACGACCGAAGTTTGGTGTACGCAACATTTCAGCTTCTGTTTTTTGTACCAAATCACCGATATAAACGATATTATCATTTTTCAAGCAATTTGCAGAACGAACAGAAAGCTCAAGTTCTTCAACTTTTTTCAGAAGATTACGATTAAACGGCAACTCTTCTTTTTCTGCTTCAGTCTCAACTTCCGGTTCATCAAAATTAATGAATGGTTTTAATTGATCTTGCAAAATACGAGCAGCCAAAGCAACAGCATCTTCCGGAGAAACAACACCATTTGTTTCTACAACCATTGTAAGTTTATCATAGTCAGTAGCTTGACCAACACGGGTGTTTTCTACCTTATAAGAAACCTTACGAACCGGAGAATAAATTGCGTCAACAGCAATTAAACCGATAGGTGCATCACTCGGTTTATTTTGAGCTGCAGGAACATATCCTTTACCTGTTCCCACAGTCATTTCCATATTAATTTTAGCACCGGCATCCAAATTACAAATAACCAAATCCGGATTCATAATTTCAATATCATGACCATGCTCAATCATAGCCGCCGTAACCTCGCAAGGTCCTTCAGCTTTCAAAGTCATATTTTTTTGTCCTTCACTATGAAGAGCAACAGCCAATCCTTTGATATTCAAAACGATATCTGTTACATCTTCACGAACACCGGGGACAACTGAGAATTCATGTAAGACACCATCAATTTTGATACTGGTAACAGCGCCACCTTGTAAAGAAGATAACAAAACTCTTCTTAAAGCGTTACCTAATGTCAAACCGAAACCTCTTTCTAAAGGTTCAACCACGATTTTGGCTTTATTTCCACCTTCCAAAGCAGAAACTTCCAAATTTGTTGGTTTAATAAGTTCTTGCCAATTCTTTTGAATCACGGGAATGTCCTCTTTATATTATTGCACATGCAAAGTTCAGAAAAAACGATTCGGTTATGAGGTTTTCACCTCATAACCATAAAAAATCATTATACGCGACGTCTCTTTTTCAAACGACAACCATTATGAGGAATAGGAGTAACATCACGAATGGTAGTAATGGTAAAACCGATTACTTGCAATGCTCTGATAGCAGATTCTCTACCAGAACCCGGTCCCTTAACCTCAACTTCTAAAGTCTTCATTCCATGCTCCTGAGCCTTTTTACCAGCTTCTTCAGCTGCAACCTGAGCGGCATAAGGAGTTGATTTACGAGAACCCTTGAAACCTTGAGCTCCGGAGGTTGACCAAGCAACGGTATTACCTTGAGCATCAGTAATGGTTACACGGGTATTGTTGAAAGTAGAATTAATATGTGCGACACCTGCCGTAATATTTTTCTTTTCTTTCTTTTTAATACGTTGTACTGCTTTTGCCATCTAACAACCTACCTTATTTCTTCTTATTAGCCACAGTTTTGCGCTTACCTTTGCGGGTACGGGCATTTTGTTTGGTGCTTTGTCCGCGAACAGGCAGACCTTTACGATGACGCAAACCACGGTAACAACCTAAGTCCATCAATCTTTTAATATTAACACCAACTTCACGGCGGAGTTCACCTTCAACAACCACATCGTTGTCAATTACTTCACGAATTTTAGCAACTTCTTCATCGCTTAATTCATGAACACGGCGATCAGCAGAAATTCCTGATTTTGCACAAATGTCTTGAGCAGTTTTTCTTCCGATTCCATAGATATAAGTCAAAGCGACTTCAATCTTTTTGGCAGTCGGGATATTTACACCAGCTATACGAGCCAAATTAACTCTCCATTATCTAGATATTAGTATTACATTCAAAAAGTTGATCACCACTTTTCAAAATTAAGCCGGATTATATGACAAATTTTGTTTGTGTCAACAATGTTTTACAGATTTTTTTGAAAAAATTTCATTTAAATCAAAAACATCCGTTATTTTTTTATTTTATTGCTAATAATTCATCAATTTTTTTCGCTACTGCCGGAATAGAACCTGTCCCATCAACACACTTTAGGAGTCCTTTTTTCTCAAAATAAGGAATTGTAGGATAAGTTAAGGCACGATAATTAACGAGTCTATTCTGTACAGTAGTACGATTATCATCGATTCTCCTATAAAACTCCGTACCACCGCAAGCATCACAAACCCCATATATTTTAGGTTTCAGATGTTTGTCGTGATACCCTTGTCCGCATTTCATACAGGCATACCTGCCTAAAATACGCTCCATAATAATTTCGTCCGGCACCTGAATTTCTATAACCGCATTTAATACGATTCCTTTTTCCGCCAACATCTTTTCTAGAACTTTTGCTTGTGGCAAGGTGCGAGGAAAACCATCCAAAATAAAACCGTTTTTACAGTCATCTTCATCGATTCGCCTAGAAACCATATCAATAATCATTTCATCAGTAGCAAAACCACCCTTATCAAGAACCTCTTTGAGTTCCCTACCCTCAGGAGTGGTTTTGGCAGCTTCCGCACGCAACATCTCACCGGTAGAAAGATGACAGATATTGGCTTTTTCTTTTAACAAGCGAGCCTGAGTACCTTTTCCGCACCCGGGCGCACCCGTTAACACCACATGTAAACCCTGACCGTTTTTACTCATATTAACGACGTTTCCGTTTTGCTAAAGAAGCTTTTTTAATCAATGATTCATACTGATATGCAATCAAATGAGATTGAATTTGAGTAACAAAATCCATAGTTACCTGAACTACGATAAGCAAAGTTGTACCACCTAAAACGAACGGAACAGAAAGTTTGCTAATCAAAACCTCGGGTAAAATACACAAACCAACCAAATATACAGCACCCAAAACAGTTAAACGAGTAATAACATAATCTAAATATTCGGCAGTATTCTTACCCGGACGAATACCAGCTACAAATCCACCGTGTTTTTTCAAATTATCGGCGGTTTCTTCCGGATTAAATACTATAGCAGTATAGAAAAATGCAAAAAACGCTATCAAGAAAGCATACAATCCCAAATACAACGGCTGTCCATGTCCAAGCATCTGACTTAATTCTTGTACCCAAATCGGACCATTCTCAGCGCTTAAATTTGCAATTGTAATCGGCAATAACAACAAAGAACTTGCAAAAATCGGAGGAATAACACCTGTCGGATTAATTTTCAACGGCAAATGAGAACTAGAAGCTGAAGACATTTGTCCCAAAGCCTGACGTTTAGGATATTGAATAATGATTTTACGTTGAGCCCTTTCAACCAATACGATTAAATAGATCAGCCCCAAAACCATAGCCATCAACATTAAAATAATCGGAGCAGACATAGAGCCGACACGTCCTAATTCAAAAGTTTGAGCCAGTGCCACCGGAATATTAGCAATAATACCAACCGTAATGATAAGTGAAGAACCGTTACCGACACCACGAACAGTGATTTGTTCTCCCAACCACACAATAAACATTGTTCCGCCAACTAAGGATACTATTGTCGTAAAACGGAAAATAAAACCTGGCATAACCACTGCAGACATTCCTGCCGAACCGGTCATGCTTTCTAGACCGACGGCGATTCCATAGCCTTGAACAATAGTAATTAATACTGTCAGATAACGAGTATATTGAGTAATTTTTCTGTGTCCGGCTTCACCTTCTTTTTTCAGAGATTGTAAAGATGGAATTACTGATTGTCCCAATTGAATAATAATTGAAGCGGAAATATATGGCATAATATTAAGAGCAAAAATTGTCATACGCTCTAATGCACCACCGGCAAACATATTAAACATACCCAATATACCGCCGGAATTACGCTCAAAAATCTCTGCTAAAATAGCAGAATCAATCCCCGGCAACGGAATAAACGTACCTAATCTGAATACAATTAAAGCCAAAACTGTAAACCACAATCTTTTTTTAAGTTCTTCAGCTTTTCCAAAGACTGACATATCCATATTTGCAGCCATTTTTTCTGCCAGTGAAACCATTTTTATTTCCTTATCATTATTTAAAACAAACAATTAGGGATACATATATCCCTTTTAGCTAAGATATTAATACACTAAAAAATTTTTTATTCAACAAATTTATCTTTATCCATAAGATTTTAACAATCAAACATTACAAATCCGCTATCAACACACAAAAAAGCTGCCTCAAATTGAGACAGCTTTTTTCTTTATTTACCTAAAACAATCTTAAGCCAAGTTTACCTTACCACCGGCTTTTTCAACTGCAGCTACTGCAGCCTTAGAAGCAGAGTTAACAGTAACATTAACTTTAGATGTAATAGCGCCACGAGCCAATAAACGAACACCGTCTAAAGTCTTATTGACAATTCCTGCAGCTTTCAAAGATTCTACAGAAACTTCATCGGCATTCAATTTGCCGGCATCAACTGCTTTTTGGATAGTATCCAAGTTAACAATTGCATACTCTTTAGCAAACGGATTATTAAAACCACGTTTCGGCAAACGACGATAAATTGGCATTTGACCGCCTTCAAAACCGTTGATAGCAACGCCTGAACGAGATTTTTGACCTTTTTGACCATGTCCGGCAGTTTTACCGGAACCACATCCCATACCGCGAGCAACACGTTTGCGATCTTTTCTTGCGCCTTGGTTATCTTTAATTTCGTTAAGTTTCATCTTTTTTATCCTAAACAAAATATGCTATGGGTTTGATAAAGAGCTGTGCTGCGCAGATAATTTTTGACGCCGTGTACAACTAGCTACACAAGGAAAAAATTTTCAAGTATGACAGCTCTTTTGCAAATCCCCCTATATTATTCTTCGACTTTTACCAAGTGAGCCACCTTCTTAATCATTCCGCGAACAGATGGTGTATCTTCCAATTCAGAAGTTTTATTCATCTTGTTCAAACCTAAACCGATTAAAGTAGCTCTTTGTGCAGCCGGGCGACCGATAGGGCTTTTAATTTGAGTAACTTTTATAGTTTTCTTATTAGCCATAATCTTATGCCTCCTCTACACTAAGTTTAGAACCGGTGTTCTCACGACGACTAACAATATCTCCAACTTTCTTACCGCGTTTAGCAGCAACCATACGAGGAGAATTAATAGCCTGCAAAGCATTAAATGTAGCTTTAATCATATTATAAGGGTTATTAGAACCCAAAGATTTAGCAACCACATCTTGAACACCCAAAACTTCAAAGATTGCACGCATCGGACCACCGGCAATAACTCCGGTACCGGCAGGGGCAGTTCTCAAGAACACTTTACCAGCGCCATAACGACCGGCAATATCGTGGTGGAGAGTTCTGCCTTCACGCAAAGGAATGCGAACCATATTCTTTTTAGCTTCATTAGTAGCCTTAGTAATAGCTTCAGGAACTTCGCTTGCTTTACCTGAACCATAGCCTACGCGACCTTTTTGGTCACCTACAACTACGATTGCAGCAAAAGACATTGTGCGACCACCCTTAACAGTTTTGGCTACGCGATTAATATGAACCAGTTTCTCAACTAATTCTTCTTTCTTTTCTGTCTTATTATGACGATCAGCTTGTTGTGCCATTTTTCAAACTCCTAGAATTTCAAACCAGCTTCACGAGCTGCATCTGCCAAAGCCTTAACACGACCATGATAGATATAACCACCACGATCAAAAACCACTTCGCTAACACCGGATTTGATAGCGCGTTCAGCAACTAATTTTCCGATAAAGCTTGCAGCTTCAACATTAGAAGACTTTTTAATGTTATCACGAACTTCTTTTTCCAGAGTGGAGGCAGAAGCAACGGTAACACCTTTTGCATCGTCAATAATTTGAGCATAGACATGTGTATTACTGCGAAAAACAGACAATCTCATTTTGCCGTTTGCAGTTTTCTTCAGAGCAGACCGAACACGATCTTTTCTCTTTTCAAACAATTCTCTTGGTGTACTCATTTAAAATTTTCCTTACTTCTTCTTGCCTTCTTTACGACGGATATATTCGCCTTCATATTTTACACCTTTACCTTTATAAGGTTCTGGCTTTCTGAACTTGCGAATTTCAGCCGCAAACTGACCAACAAGTTGTTTATCCGCACCAGAGATGGTGATTTGAGTAGCGCTTGGGCAAGCAACTTTAATTCCTGCCGGAGCAACTACCGGAACATCATGAGAAAAGCCCAAAGATAACACTAATTTATTTGAACCTTCAACACGAGCTTTATAACCTACACCAACCAACTCTAAGTTCTTGCTAAAACCTTCACTAACGCCTTTTACAATGACGTTAATATTTGCTCTTGTGGTTCCCCACAAAGCACGAGCTTGTTTGGTTTCCATTTTCGGAGCAACAACAACTTTGTTCTCTTTTAATTCAACAGCAACATGATCTGCATCAAAAGACTGTGTCAACTCGCCAAGCTTACCGCTTGCCTTAACAACATTTCCCTCAATGCTGACTTTAACGCCTTCAGGGACGATAACCGGATATTTACCAATTCTAGACATCCTATTTCTCCCTTAAAATACTTGGCACAAAATTTCACCGCCGACATTAGCTTTACGAGCATCATTGTCGCTCATAACACCAGCCGGTGTAGAAATAATGGAAATACCAAGACCGTTATAAACTCTGGGCAAATCTTTAACTGAAGAATAAACTCTACGACCCGGAGTAGATACACGGTAAATTTCAGTAATAACTGAAGTACCTTCATGATACTTCAACTTAATGCGAAGTTCATCAACACCCGGACGTACGTTATATCTTTCATAACCCAAGATATAACCTTCCTTCTTAAGAACTTCCAAAACATTTTCACGCAAACGAGAAGCAGGTGATACAGTCTCACTCTTCTTCGCTCTTTGTGCGTTTCTAATGCGTGTGAGCATATCGCCCAAAGGATCAGACATAGACATATCTCTTATCTCCTCTACCAGCTAGATTTAACCAAACCGGGAATTTCACCAAAGCTTGCCATATCACGCAACTCATTACGAGACAAACCAAATTTCCGGTAAACACCACGAGAGCGACCTGTTAATTTGCAACGATTACGATATCTGATTTTTGCAGAATTACGAGGCAACTCAGCTAATTTTAAAGTAGCTTGGAATCTCTCTTCCGGAGAGATTGTTTTATCCATAACTATCTTTTTGAGCTTTTCACGACGAGAAGCAAACTTCTCTGCCAATTTAGCTCTTTTCAAGTTTCTAAAAACTGAACTTGTTTTTGCCATTGTTTTCTCCCCTTATTTCTTGTAAGGAAGGTTAAAGCCGGTCAGAAGAGCTTTAGCTTCTTCATCTGTCTTAGCGGTAGTGCAAATGCAAATATCCATACCACGAATATTTTCAACCTTATCATAGTTGATTTCAGGGAAGATGATTTGCTCTTTGATACCGAAAGAAAAGTTTCCGCGGCCATCAAAATTCTTTCCGGTAATACCGTGAAAGTCTCTAACACGAGGCAAAGCCATGTTAATCAGTCTTTCAAGAAACTCATACATTCTGGTAGAACGCAAAGTAACTTTACATCCGATAGGCATACCTTCTCTCAACTTAAAAGTAGCAATAGATTTGCGAGCTTTAGTTACAATCGGTTTTTGACCGGCAATTAAAGCTAACTCTTCAACAGCATTGTTGAGCTTTTTCTTATCGGTAACAGCATCGCCAACACCGATATTTAATACAATTTTAGTCAGTTTCGGAATCTCATGTGGGTTGGTGTAACCGAATTTCTCCACAAGAGATTTTTTTATGACGTCTTTGTATAATGTTTCAAAATTTGCCATAAATTTTTCTCCCATTAATCGATTACTTCACCGGTTTTACGAGCAACACGCACTTTTTTACCATCAACGAATTTATAACCTACTTTGGTTGCTTTTCCGTCTTTAGCTAAAGCCACATTAGAAACGTGGATAGGTGCTTCTTTAGTAATAATTCCGCCCGGAGTTGTCTGGCTGGGTTTTGTATGACGTTTAACTAAATTAACGCCTTGAACCACAACCTTATTCTCTTTAGGCATAGCTTTTACTACTTCACCAGTTTTGCCTTTGTCATTACCTGACAAAACTACAACTTGGTCACCCTTTTTAATTTTCAATTTAGGCATTATAATACCTCCGGTGCTAATGAAATAATTTTCATAAATTTCTTGGCACGCAATTCTCTGGTAACAGGACCAAATATACGAGTACCAATCGGCTCACCGTCTTTATTAATCAAAACGGCAGCATTTTTATCAAAACGGATAACAGATCCGTCTTTGCGTCTGATATCAGAAGCTGTACGAACAATAACAGCCTTCATAACATCACCCTTCTTAACACGACCCTTAGGAATAGCATCTTTAATAGCTACTACAATAACGTCGCCAACAGAAGCATGCATTCTTTTGGAGCCGCCAAGCACCTTAATGCACTGCACCTGACGAGCGCCTGAGTTGTCGGCTACATCAAGGTTGGTTTGCATTTGAATCATTTTTCAATTCCTTTTCTTTTTTTGTTTTAATTGATCACTCCGATCATCTTTCGGTAAAGGGTAAAACATACCCTTTACCTTTTTCCTGATGACCTTAGTGCATCAAATCATCTTAGGCGTTGTTGCCTTCCTCAGAAGACATAACTTTCCAACATTTAGTTTTTGAATAAGGTACGGATTCTATAATACGAACCTCATCGCCAACTTTATATTGGTTGTTTTCATCGTGAGCTGCATATTTTTTGCTCTTTTTGATGAACTTTTTATAAACAGGGTGCATCACTTGACGCTCAACCAAAACAGTAACTGTCTTGTCCTGCTTATCACTAACAACAACACCTTGAAGAATTCTCTTAGGCATATTTACTTCTCCTAACTGTTCTTCTTGCGCTCAGCGAGGAGCATATTGATTTTTGCCACTTCACGACGGACAGTTCTTAATACAGCAGTATTTTGTAATTGTCCAGTAGATTGTTGCACTCTTAAGTTAAATTGCTCTTTTTTGCATTCCAGCAATCTAGCTTCCAGTTCATCAATACTCATCGCACGAAGATCTTTAATTTTTACCATTTCTAGGCTCCTTGCTCTGAATTAAGTTTTTTAACAAACTTGGTCTTAATCGGCAATTTAGCAGCACCTAAAGCAAAAGCTGAACGAGCTGTTTCTTCATCGATTCCTTCTGCCTCAAACAGAATACGACCAGGTTTTACTCTGGCAACCCAGAACTCAACAGAACCCTTACCTTTACCCATACGAACCTCAGCAGGTTTATCTGTTACAGGTACATCAGGGAATATACGGATCCAAAGTCTTCCGGCTCTTTTCATTTCACGGGTAATAGCACGACGAGCAGCCTCTATCTGGCGAGCTGTAATGCGTTCCGGAGAAAGAGCTTTCAAACCGAAAGATCCGAAACTTAAGCTTGATCCGCCTTTGGCCAAGCCGTGAATACGACCTTTATGCTGTTTGCGGAACTTTAATCTTTTAGGACTTAACATTTCTTATTCACCTTATTTCTGTTCAGCCAACTTTTTATCCTGAGCCATCGGATCATGAGACATAATATCTCCTTTATAGATCCAAACTTTTACGCCACAGGCACCATAAGTGGTATGAGCTGTAGAGGTTGCATAGTCAATGTCAGCACGTAATGTGTGCAAAGGTACACGCCCTTCACGGTAATGTTCGGTTCTAGCAATTTCTGCGCCACCCAAACGACCGGAACAACTAACTTTAATACCATCTGCACCCAAGCGTAAAGCTGATTGCATAACGCGCTTCATTGCACGACGGAAAGCCACACGGCGTTCCAATTGCTGAGCAACGCTATCAGCCACAAGCTGAGCATCTAATTCTGGTTTTCTGACTTCTAAAATATTCAACTGAACTTCAGAGTCGGTCATTTTTTGAATTTCTTTACGCAAAACTTCAATATCTTGTCCTTTTTTACCGATAACAACACCCGGACGAGCGGAATGAATAGTTACACGAGCCTTTTTAGCAGGACGTTCAATAACAATTTTGCTAATACCGGCTTGAGCCAGTTTTTCTTTCAAAAATTCTTTAATTTTAACGTCTTCGTGGAGGTAATCAGCATATTTTTCATCTGCGTACCAACGAGAGTCCCAAGTACGGTTAACTCCGAGGCGAAGACTTGTAGGATTAACTTTTTGTCCCATTAGTTTACTCCCCACGCTCAGCCACTACTATAGTCATGTTAGAAAACGGCTTCAAAACTCTAGCCCCTCTGCCACGACCTCTAGCGTGCATACGTTTCATTACTAAACCTTTGCCCACATAAGCTTCTTTAACAAAAAGCTTATCAATGTTCAATTGGTGATTATTCTCAGCATTTGCGATTGCAGATTGCAAAACAGCCAAAGCTACTTTTGCGATTCTCTTCTTAGAAAAGCTCAATTCAGCAACGGCTTTAGAAGCACTCATGCCACGAATTGACTCAGCAACCAAATTCAGCTTACGCGGAGAAGTACGAATAGAGTGGCAAACGGCCAAAGCCTCATTTGCAGCAACTCTTCTAGCATCTTTAGATTTGCTCATCATTAACCTCTCTTCGCTTTTTTGTCTGCTGCGTGACCGTAGAATGTACGTGTCGGAGCAAACTCACCAAATTTATGACCAATCATATCCTCGGTAACCAATACCGGAATAAACTTGTGACCATTGTGGACACCGAAAGTCAAGCCGACAAATTGCGGTAACATTGTCGAACGACGGGACCAGATTTTAATCACTTCATTACGACTGGAAGCCTTAGCCGCTTCAGCTTTTTTCAGAAGATAGCCATCAACAAACGGCCCTTTCCATACGGAACGTGTCATATGCAAATCTCCTTATTTCTTTTTGTTATCATGACGGCTTCTCATAATGAATTTATCCGTCTTTTTGTTAGTACGAGTTTTATAACCCTTAGTAGGTTTACCCCAAGGAGTAACCGGATGACGACCGCCCGAAGTACGACCTTCACCACCACCATGCGGGTGATCAACAGGGTTCATCGCAACACCACGAGAAACCGGACGATTTCCGAGCCAACGATTACGACCTGCCTTACCAAGAGATTTATTCTGGTTATCCGGGTTCGAAACAGCACCGACAGTAGCCAAGCACTCTTCACGAACAACACGAAGCTCACCGCTTGAAAGTTTAAGCTGTGCGTATCCGGCATCCTTACCTACAAGCTGAGCATAGCAACCGGCTGAACGAACTAATTGTCCGCCTTTTCCGGCTTTAAGTTCAACGTTGTGAATAATTGTACCTACCGGCATATTTTTCAACGGCATAGCATTACCCGGTTTGATATCAGCTTTTGCAGAAGCAACAACTTTATCACCGGCTTTCAATCTTTGCGGAGCCAAAATATAAGCCTTCTCGCCATCTTCATAACTAATCAAAGCAATGAAAGCTGAACGATTAGGATCATATTCAATTCTCTCAACAGTAGCCTCTTGATCAAATTTATTACGTTTAAAGTCAATTACGCGTAATTTGCGTTTATGACCGCCACCAATTCTGCGACTGGTAACATGACCGAAATTATCACGACCACCGGTTTTAGACAAACCAATAGTCAAAGACTTTTCGGGTTTACCCTTGTACAACTCGCTTCTATCAACAATAACGAGCTGACGAAGTCCAGGAGATGTGGGCTTATAATTTTTCAATGCCATTTTTTAAATTCCTGTAGTAACATCAATGTTTTGACCTTCGGCCAAAGTAACAACGGCTTTCTTAAAGTCAGAACGCTGACCGATATAGCCTTTGAAACGTTTTTCTTTACCGAATTGACGAATTGTATTTACTTTGCTTACCTTAACATTAAAGATAGCTTCAACAGCTGCTTTAACATCATCTTTAGAGGCAGACAAAGGAACTAAAAATGTAACCTTACCGGCTTCAGAAGAAATCATAGATTTTTCTGTAATAACCGGACGAACAAGAGTATCGTACATTTTTGCGGTTACATTGTTTGTTTTGCTGGACTTACTCATTTCAATCTTTCTCCTAAGCAAACAACAGCATCTTTAGTCAAAACCAATTTGTCTTTTCTTAAGATGTCATAAACATTGGCACCAATAGTCGGCAAAATATCAACTCCGTTAATATTTCTGGAAGCTAATGCAAAGTTCATATCAACTTCTTTTCCGTCAATGAACAAGCTGTTAGAAAGTCCGCATGCAACCAACTTGCTTTGCAAATCTTTAGTTTTAGGAGCAGACAATTTAGCTTCATCAATAATAACGAGATTACCCTCTTTAGCTTTTGCGGAAAGAGCTGTCTTAAGACCTAACTTTCTAAATTTCTTAGTTAATTCATGAGAGTGATCACGAACAACTGGTCCGAATACAACACCACCTTTTCTAAATTGAGTACCTTTACGAGAACCTTGACGAGCGCGACCGCCACCTTTTTGTTTAAAAGGTTTTGCCGGTGTCAAAGCAACTTCGGAACGACCCTTGGTTTTATGGTTACCTGATTGAAGTCTGGCCAACTGCCAAACCACAACACGGTGTAAAATGTCAGCACGAACTTCCAAACCAAAAATAGATTCATCAAGTTCAATTGTTCCAACATTTTGATTATCTAAATTTAAGATGTCCTGTTTCATAATTCAAAATCCTTATATCTTATGCATTATCAGCCGGGGTTTCAACTTCGGCTTTAACTGCAACAGGTTCATCAGCTTTTTTCAAACCGGCAGGCATCGGCAATTCAACGCTTGCAGACTTTTTGATAGCATCGGTAACATATACCCAACTGTTTTCAGAACCGGGAACAGCACCTTTAACCATAATCAAGCCTTTATCGGCATCAACAGAAACAACTTTTAAGTTTTGAACAGTAACACGTTCATCACCCAAATGTCCTGCCATCTTTTTGCCTTTAAATACCTTACCAGGATCTTGTCTTTGTCCTGTAGAACCATGAGAACGGTGAGAGATTGACACACCGTGAGAAGCTTCTAAACCGGCAAAGTTGTGACGTTTCATAACACCTGCAAAACCCTTACCTATAGAGGTTCCGCACACATCAACAAATTGACCGGCAACAAAATGTTCTACAGATAATTTATCGCCAACAGACAACAAGCAATCATCAGAAACTCTGAATTCTGCTAATTTTTGTTTTGGCTCAACATTAGCTTTGGCGAAATGACCTTTCAATGGTTTTGAAAGATTCTTGGCTTTAATGCTACCGCAGCCCAGCTGAACGGCGGAATATCCGTCTTTCTCTTTGGTTCTGACGCTAACAACTTCAAGCCCGTCCACATGCAAAACAGTAACAGGAACGTGAGTTCCGTCCATTTCAAAAATGCGAGACATTCCAAGCTTTTTTGCGATTAGACCCGTACGCATTATTTTTTATTTCCTTTTCTTAATTGGTTGACTTTCAATTTAATCAAAAGCCAACATTAACGTTATTACAATTTTATTTCCACATTAACACCTGCAGCCAAATCCAGCTTCATTAAAGCATCAACTGTTTGCGGTGTGGGATCTACGATATCAAGAAGTCTTTTGTGAGTACGGATTTCAAACTGCTCACGAGATTTTTTATCAACGTGCGGAGAACGATTTACCGTAAACTTCTCAATTTGTGTTGGCAGAGGAATTGGTCCTCTGACATTTGCCCCTGTTCTTTTGGCTGTATGCACAATCTCTTTAGTAGAAAGATCAAGCAAACGATGATCAAAAGCCTTAAGGCGAATTCTTATATTTTGTGTATCCATCATATCTAAATACTTTTCCTATAACTAGACGGCACACTCTACTACCTTAGAAGCCGCCGCCTAAAAGTTAAACTCAGCGCCATAATACAAGACGCGTTATGTTTTATACCCTACAAACAAAGAGTAGAGTCGTCTCCACCCAATACTTATAGTGAGTGCCTTGTAACACACCACAAACAAATTTGCAAGAAAAAAAATGAAAAAATTTCAAAAAAAATTACTTTTTAAATCTTCGCAAACCCCGACTCAGACTCTATTTGAGTCGCATCAAAAATTTTGTCCATCCCGAGTCTAAAAAGTGCCAACAAACTATCAACAAAACATTATTTATAATATTGAAAGTTTTAAAATTTATGATATAACTACTTTTAGTTATCATAAAACTAATACCAGCAGAAGACAATGACAAAACTCAGCAATAAAGTAATAAATACAAACAATCGCCGTACAAGCATCCGTCTCTGTAGTCAGGAGTGGAACGTTCTTGAAGACGCATGTAAAAACGAAAACATCCACCGTAACGAACTAATTTCTTTAATTGAAAAAAGCAAAGCTTCCAATCTCGGACTCAGTTATGCAACCAGAGTCTTTTTATTGTTGTATTTTCGCAATCTTGCTCTTAGCAAAGACAAATCTAATGCTTTAACCAGCACATTAAAAGAACTTTTATAAAACCTCACAACAAACAATAGCTGCTTTATATAAGCAGCTATTGTTTAACGAAGGACTTGATAAAGCCCCATGCTACGGTGGTTAAAGCTTACAAAAACAGCTCAAAAATTATGCTCAATAATAAAAGTTTGATATTTGCGGCGAATAGAAACAAAAGTCGGCGTGTAAAAATTCTAGTGTACAAATTAGTACATGAATTTTTACAACGCCGCCCCTTTTGTAATTAGTCGCCCGAAGAGCGAACTTTTATCTTTATGTTAA
>JAFTII010000010.1 GCA_017457005.1 Alphaproteobacteria bacterium
AGAACTGATACCTAAACCAATCAGGAGCAAACAGCCCCAAAAACCAGCGGTAAATCTTGCCATCTCCGCCCCCTATAATTAAACCTCACTAATTATAGGATAGATTGTTATTACCAAATTGTCAAGATATAATTAAAGATGATGGACAGAGAAAGAGATTAGGGATTAGAGGTAACTGTCATTGTCGCTTTATTCGGGCAAGCTCTAGAAAAAAGATACTCCGGTCAAGCTGAAGTATGACATATAAAACTTTTTGGAAAGGATGAAATTATATATGGGGTAATTGGCAGGGATGGTAATTTTTAGAAAAAATAAAAAAGGAGGATATTGTATCCTCCTTTTTAGCTTATATAGGAAAACTAAAGTTTTGCAGCGATTTCTTCTATTTCATAACATTCAATAAAGTCGCCTTTTTGAATATCATTGTAGTTTTCAAAAGAAATACCACATTCATATCCTTCTTTAACTTCTTTAACGTCTTCTTTATAGCGTTTAAGTTGTCCGATGGAGCCATCGTGGATAACAACGTTATCACGCAACAGACGAATTTTTGCACCTCTTTTGACCATGCCTTCGGTTACCATACATCCGCCAACTTTACCAACTCCGGTAATGTTATAAACTTCACGGATTTCAGCATAACCAAGAAGTTTTTCTTTAAGTTCGGGAGAAAGCATCCCTTCCAAACCTTTTTTAACGTCATCAAGTACATCGTAAATAATTGAATAGTATTTGATGTCAATTCCATCTCGGCGAGCCATGTCGCGTGCAGGAGGAGTTGCACGAACGTTAAATCCGATAACTAAGGCGTGAGAAGCTTTTGCTAAAGTGATGTCAGATTCTGAAATAGGACCTACGGCAGAGTGCAGAATCTGAACACTGACTTCTTCGTTAGAAAGCTTATTAATGGTGCCTTCAATTGCTTCAATAGAGCCTTGAACATCAGCTTTGATGATGAGCGGTAAGTGTTTAACTTCTCCTGATTTGATTTTATCTAACATCATTTCCATAGCTGATTTTGCAGATTTAACCAATTTGGCTTCACGTTCTTTACGAATCCGGTAACCGGTTATTTCTTTAGCTTGGTTTTCATCTGCTACGACAACAAAATCATCTCCGGCCGATGGTGTGCCTTGTAGGCCTAATACTTCAACCGGAGTAGCGGGATCTGCTTCATAAACTTTTTGTCCGCGTTCGTTGAACATAGCTCTGATACGCCCCCATTCTTTGCCGGCAATACAGATATCTCCGATTTTGAGAGTTCCTTTTTGGACAAGAGCAGTTACAACCGTACCGCGACCTTTTTCCATTTTGGCCTCAACTACAGCACCTTCTGCTTTGCGGTTGGGGTTAGCTTTCAGATCAAGCATTTCAGCTTGTAATAAAATGGCCTCAACCAATTTATCAATGTTAATACGTTTTTTGGCAGAAACTTCGGCGCATAGGCATTCACCACCCATTTCTTCAACGCCAATTCCGTGTTGAAGTAAAGAGGTTTTAACTTTCATGGGGTCTGCACCAGGGAGATCTATTTTGTTAATCGCTACTACAATAGGTACTTCTGCGGCTTGAGCATGACGAATTGCTTCAACGGTTTGAGGCATAATACCATCATTAGCGGCAACAACTAATACCACAATATCGGTTACTTTAGCACCGCGAGCGCGCATTTCAGAAAATGCTTCGTGTCCGGGGGTATCAATAAAAGTGATTTTATCTCCTGTAGAAACAGTGATTTGATAAGCTCCAATATGCTGGGTAATGCCGCCGGCTTCTTTTGCGACAACATTGGTTTCACGTAAAGCATCTAATAATGAAGTCTTACCATGGTCAACGTGTCCCATAACCGTTACAACCGGTGGACGAGGCAGAAGCATATCCGCAGTATCTTCTACGGTTTGAATTGCTTGTTCAACATCACTATCAGCAACGCGTTTGAATTTGTGACCAAAATCTTCAACAATCAATTGAGCGGTATCAGCATCAATAGGTTGGTTTATGGTGGCCATAACACCTAAACCCATAAGTTTTTTGATAACTTCAGCACTCTTTTCAGCCATACGGTTAGCTAACTCTTGAACAGTTATAACTTCAGGAATAATAACTTCTTTAATGACCTTTTCTTGAGGTTGGGTTTGTGCTTGGACGGGTTTGGGTTGTTTCTTCTTGAATCTGCGACGAGGCCCGCCAAATCCGTAATCGTCATCATCGTCATCTGATGAAATATTGTATAAGCTTACTTTGTTGTTGCGGCGTTGAGGTTCAAAACTGCGTTTCATAACCTTTTTGCGTTCTTGTTCAAAGACTTCTTCTTTGCTTACAGGACGATTGTATTTTTTTGACGGAATGTCATCTTCATCTTCGTCATCATCGTAGTCACGAGATGATTTTTTATCTTTATTTTTGTTGCGAGAATCGTTATCTGTTTCAGATGTAGAGGTAGTTTGCGGTTTAACGCTTTCTTTTGCTTCTTTTTGAGCTTTTTCCTCTGCTAAGGCTTGAGCTTCCTCTCTTTTTTTGCGCTCAAGTTCCTCTTCTTCTTTTTGTTTTTGACGAATGGCGTTGCGCTCTTCTTCCTCTTGTCTGCGTTTGTTTTCGTACTCTTTAGCTTCGGCAATAAGGCGCAATTTGGTTGCGGTTGCTTCATCAATCTCAACTTTAGGTTCAGGTTTTGGGGTGTTTGATAAAATTATTCTTTTTTTACGAACTTCAACTTGGACAATCTTCTTTCCATCTCTACTATGACCTTTGGATGTATCTCCAAGTCCTTTCAAAGTCAGCGTGGACTTACCTGATAATGTTAATTTGCCTTTGCTGTTTTCTTCTGTCATATATAAAACTCTCCGTTATTTTTGCATTTAATTATGAATTAAGAAATTGGTTTAATCTTTCAAATTCTCGACTTACCGCATTAGACATTTCGCTTTTAAGAAAAGCGCTATGAACAGTGTTTGTTTTATCAAGTGCCTTGTCTAACTCCTCTGTCGTAAATAATCTGTATATGGGGGTGTTGCCGGCAAGACGAGAAATTTTTTCTGTTCCGTCTGAGCCGGCATCGATTGCTTCCATGATAAATAATACGTGATTTCTTTTAATGGCCTCCGTTACTTTATCCATTCCGCTGATTAAACAACCGGCTTTGCGTGCTAAAGAAATTGATTGTAAAGCAGAAGTTCGCAATATTTGTTCAACCATGGATTCAAGGTTTATTGCAGGTTTCACTTTTTTCTTTAGGGATTTGGCAAATAAGTTACCGTTGATTGCTTTGCAAAGTAAAGTCTTTGAAACAGAAACGTAAACCCCTTTGCCTGCCAGCTTTTTTTTGAAATCGGGAACAACGAATCCGTCAGGAAGTGCAACAAAGCGCAGTAATTGCTCTTTTTTCAGCAGATTACCGCTTGCTATACATTTTCTGGTTGTTTCTTCAGTTTTCATCAGTTGTTCCTATGTCGCGATTTTGATTTAAAGCGGATGGGGAAACCGTGTAATTGATTTCCCCGTATTTAATATTATTCAAACCAATGTTCACGAGCATTCATAATTATTTTATTGGCTTCTTGAACAGATATGGTGTTTTCTCCTAATATCTCAATAAGCTCATCTGCTGCTAAGTCAGCCAAATCATCAATGGTTTTGATGTTTGCATTGGCTAAGGTCAAGAGCATATCTCTATCTAAACCATCAACTGTTTGCAGTTTGTCATCAATACCCAATGATTTGCTTTGTTTTTCAAACTCTTGATCACGTTTGGCAATATATTCTTTTGCTCGGGATTGGAGTTCTTGAGCAACATCTTCATCAAAGCCTTCAATTTCAGCTAAGTCATTCAGGCTAACCAAAGCTATTTCATCAACTTTTGAGAAACCTTCGGCAATGAGTAGGTGAGCAATCATTTCATCTACATCTAAAGCTTCCATAAAGCGTTGAGAACGAACTTTATTTTCGTTTGAACGGCGTTCTTGTTCTTGTTCTTCAGTTAAGACGTCAATATCGCATCCTAAAAGTTGTGAGGCCAGTTTTACATTTTGACCGCGTCTGCCGATGGCAATAGAGAATTGTTCTTGCGGAACTACAACTTCAATACGATTGTTTTCTTCGTCAATAACAACCTTGCTGACTTCAGCAGGAGAAAGTGCGCTGACAATAAATTGTGCGCGGTCTTCAGAGTGAGGAACAATATCAATCTTTTCTCCTTGGAGTTCTGTTACAACTGCTTGAACACGAATGCCTCGTAAACCAACGCAAGCACCAACCGGGTCAATAGTCATATCTTCGGCTCTGACAGCAATTTTTGCTTTGGAGCCGGGATCACGAGCAACGCCCATGATTTTGACGATACCGTCATAAATTTCAGGTACTTCTGAAGTAAATAATTTAGCTAAAAATTCAGGACAAGTACGAGATAAAAAGATTTGCGGACCTTTGTTTTCTCTGCGGACATCTAAAACATAAGCACGGATACGATCTCCGTTTTTGAATTTTTCTCTGGGAATGATTTCATCTCGGCGTAAAATGGCTTCGGTTTTGCCGATGTCTAAAATAATATTGCCAAATTCAATTCTTTTAACTGTACCGTTAATAATTGTGCCGATTTTTTCTTTGTATTCTTCAAATTGTTTGTTGCGCTCAGCTTCACGAACTTTTTGTACAATAACTTGTTTGGCGGTTTGAGCTGCAATACGTCCGAAGTCAATCGGAGGAAGCGGATCTATCAAAAATTCGCCGACTTTGATGTCAGGATCATAAGCTTGTGCTTCATCCAAATATAATTGAGAAGATTCATTTTCTATTTCAACATCATCAGCAACAACTTCACGGTATCTGGCTAAGCTGATTGCTCCGCTTTTGCGGTCAATGTGAGCGCGAATGTCATGTTCAAATCCGTATTTGGAACGAGCAGCTTTTTGAATAGCAATTTCCATTGCTTCTAAAACATCATTTCGCTCAATGCTTTTTTCTCTGGCAACAGTATCAGCAACCAAAATTATTTCTGGTCTGGGCATGTTTTCGGTAGTTTCCATTTTTGTCCTCGTTAAAATATTAGTAAGTTAATTATTCTTCAGTTTGAGAAGCTTCGGCTTCTGCAAGCAATTCATCATTTAATACCAATTTGGCTTTTGATATGCTATTATAAGGAATCAGGTATTCGGTTCCCTCCATATCAAAATGAATTTGTTGTTGGGAATCTACATTTATAATGCGTCCCTTAAAACGTTTGCGTCCATTAATCTCTTGTTTGGTTTCAATCTTGGTTTCATAGCCGCAAAAACGTTCAAAATTTTCTAGCTTGGTAAGAGGGCGATCAAGTCCGGGAGAACTTACTTCAAGTGAATATTCTCTGTCTATAGGATCTGCTTCATCCAAAACTTCGGATATGGCCCGACTGACTAATGCGCAGTCATCGACGATCAGAGCTTGGCGATCTTTGCGTTCAATCATTATTTGTAAGGTTGGATTTTTGACGCCAATAGTCGTAATCCTAACTACTTCAAAACCTAAATCTTCAATAATCGGAGATAATAGGTTTTCTATTGAATTTATGTCAGCCATAAATTGGTTTCTCCTAATGAAAGAGCGGGGCTTTTGCCCCGCTCATATAATATTGTTTATATTTATGTTCACTATATAACAGAAAAAATTTTTAAAATCCAGTACTTTTTTATGTTTGTGGTTTTAGTTTTTTATTAAACCTATTGTGTTATTGATAATGACGTTATTTTGGGGAGAGTTTATGTCAGGCAAGCTAGTTGAAACAATAAAAGTATATTTGGACCGCAGAATGATTAAAATGTTGTTGTTGGGTTTCTCTAGTGGGTTCCCTTATCTGTTGGTTTTTGGTACGTTTAATTTGTGGTTGAAGGATGCCGGAGTTTCTTTGGCGGCAATAGGTTTGTTTTCTTTGGCTAAAGCTCCTTATAGCTTAAAGTGGTTGTGGTCACCATTGGTGGATAGAGTTAAACTGCCTTTGTTTCATAAATTGGGCAGAAGACGAGGTTGGGCATTATTTGCACAAATTGCGTTATTTTTTTCATTATGGGGAATGGCTGTAACGAATCCGGTTTTTCATCCGTGGCATATGGCGATTTTTGCGTTTTTGACGGTAGTTGCTTCTGCAACACAAGATATTGTTTTAGATGCTTACAGAATTGAAAGTTTTAACAATAGAGAACAAGGTGCAGGAGTAGCAATATTTGTTTTGGGGTATCGTATCGGAGCAATGTTTTCAGGCGCAGGAGCATTATTTTTGGCCGCAATTATGCCTTGGAGTGATGTTTATAAGATTATGGCTTTGGGTGCTGTAGTGGGAATCGTAACAATTCTGTTCTCCGATGAAGCAAAAACGATAGATACTTTATGTTTGCATAGCGAAAATAAGACTTTGTGGCAAAGAGGAAAATGTTTTTTGAAAAACGCTTTATATAATCCGTTGGCGGATTTTATGAAACGATCTAACTGGCTATGGGTTTTGATATTTATCTTTTTATATAGGATGAGCGATGCATATATAGCACCAATGGCGTATCCTTTTTATGATGATATGGGATTTAGTAAAATTCAAATAGCAACAATAATAAAAGTATATGGGGTTTTGGCTACAATCGGGGGAACTCTTTTGGGCGGAATGATGGTAAACCGTATCGGAATTGTTAAATCTTTGCTTTGGTGCGGAATATTACAAGGATTGTCAAATCTTATATTTGTTTGGCAAGCTTATGTAGGTAATAATATTTACGTATTGACATTGACTATCTCTGTTGAAAATATTTCCGGAGGAATGGGAACGGCAGCATTTGTTGCGTATCTTTCAGCATTGTGCAATGTTAATTATACTGCTACACAATATGCTTTATTATCGTCATTTATGAGTTTTGCTCGCGATGTTTTTGCTGCAACGTCTGGTTTTGCAGTATCGTTTCTTTCTTGGCAAATGTTTTTTATTGCTACGTCATTGATGTCTTTGCCGGCTTTGGGAATTTTATGGTATTTGGCAAAAAAACGTTCTTTAGGGCTTTCGCTAGACCTTGTAAGGCATTCGGGAATAGATAAAGTCACTGATACAGTTGGGCAGAATGGACCCGAGCCAAGTAGCAAGGCGCATCGGCCAAGGAAAAGCAATTAGCCCGATGTTGCGTTCTAAGCGATTAGCAATGATTTGAGCTGCTTGGTCTGCTTCCATAAAAAACGGCATAGGACAGGTATTTTTATCGGTAATGCGAGAGCGAACAAATCCGGGGCAGATGACGGATACATTTATTCTATATTGTTTCAGATTTAAACGTAAAGCTTCTCCCCAAGCTTTTACGGCAGCTTTGCTTGCGCTATATGAAGGGCAGGCCATTAGTCCGTGATAACCGGCAATGGAACTGGTAATTGCAATTGTTTTGTTGCTGTCTTGACGGGTTTTGAAAATTTCTATTGCCGGAAGTACCGTGTTTACAACACCCATAACATTAGTATTGAAAGTATTATAGATGTTTTCGGATGTTTCAGCTCCCGTAGAAACTCCGGCGTTGGCATGTATCAAATTTAAAGGAGCAATCTTTTCGCATTCATTAATCCAATTTTCAGTGGCGGTACGGTCTGTGATATCTAAGGTTTTGCTATGCACGACAGTTCCTGATTTGCGGCAGCGCTTGGCAATATCTTCCAGTCGTTTAGTGTTGCGGCCGCAGATAAATAAATTATGAGCTCCATGTTGTGCGTAATATAGGGCTAAAGCTTCACCTATTCCACTGGAAGCACCGGTAATTAAAATATTTTTAAAAGCAGCCATTTTTTATCTCCAAAGTAAAAACTTTTTAATCATTTTATTTTAATATAATCTCAAACTTGTAGAAGGAGCAGATAATTGAGTATAGCAAGTATGACCGGTTTTGCAAGAACTGTAGGAGAATTACATACAGCTTTGCGTACTGTCAATTGGCAGATGGAAATTAAAAGTGTTAATGGTAAGCAACTGGATATTAAAACCAAATTACCCTTATTGTATGAGGATTTAAGTTTGGAATTTAAGAAAATTGCCGGTAATTTTTTGCAACGCGGAAATGTAAGTGTATTTTTGGATATTAAAAATAACCAAAATGAACTGAAGGTAAAAATTAATAATGAATTGCTTGAAGAACTTTTGCAAAAAGCTACCGATTTATGCTTTAATCATCCAGGAGAAGTGGAAAAGCCAAGAAGCAGTGAACTGTTAGCAATGCGTGGAGTAGTTGATGTCATTGATAATCCGCTATCTGATGAAGAAAATGAACAACTGAAAACCGCGATATTAGCAGATTTTGAGCAGTTATGCCAAAATTTGGCTAAAGACAGGAAAGCAGAAGGACTGAAAATCAAAGATGTTTTGTTGGATATTTTGCAGAAAATTGCGAAGATAGTTGATAAAATAGAAATTATTGGGGAAGAGCTGCCAAATAAAATAAAAACTAAATTAAATGAACAATTAAAATTATGGTTACAAGATAATAATATTAGTGAAGATCGTTTGGCACAAGAAGTTGTTTTTTATGTTACAAGGGCAGATATAAGAGAAGAAATTGACCGACTTAAAACACATATTAAAACCGCAAATGAACTACTAAACAGTTCTGATACAGTAGGCAGACGTTTGGATTTTTTGTGTCAGGAATTAAATCGGGAAGCAAATACAACTTGTTCTAAATCTGTTGATATTGAATTAACATCATTGGGAATGGAGCTTAAGGCATTAATAGAACAATTTAGAGAGCAGGTGCAGAATATTGAGTAAGGAGTAAGAAGATGAATGAGATTATCAACAGGTTACGCAAGGTTCGTAAAGGAGCAATGTTTATAATTGAGGCACCAAGCGGTACCGGTAAAGGTACGGTTATAAAAGAATTGCTGAAGAATGACAGCAATATTAAGTTTTCGGTGTCAGTTACAACTCGTCCGCCACGAGAAGGTGAAGTTGACGGGGTTGATTATTATTTTGTTACCGATGAACAATATAATGAATTTTTAGAGCAAGATGCTTTTTATGAGTTTGTTGATTCTCAATATGGTTCAAGGTATGGTACGTTACGTTCTGAAGTTGACAGCTTTATTAATGTCGGTCAGGATGTGATGTTTGATATGGATTGGGCCGGAGCCAGACAAATGAAAGAAAAAGCCGGTGCTGATGTGGTAACGATTTATTTGCTTCCGCCATCTATTAAGGAATTACGTTCTCGTTTGGAAAAAAGAGGAACGGATTCAAAAGAGGTGATAGAAAAAAGAATGGGAATTATCTTGGAAAAGGTTAGTCATTGGAATGAGTTTGATTATGTTATCGTGAATGTTGATTTACAAGAAACTGTAACCAAGATTCAAAAAATAATTTCCGGAGAAAGAATGAAAAGAGTCCGCCAAGTAGGGCTGAAAAAGTTTGTACGCGAATTGGTAAAAGAAGTTAACCAAAAAGCTAGTGCTTGATAGCGGCACGTTGTTCGGAAGACATAGCCTTATATATTAGAGCGGCATTCCTTCCGGCAGTAGCAACGCCTAAGGTTTCAGCTTTTTTGTATAATTTAAATGCGGTTATGAAATCTTGGCGAACGCCAATGCCTTTAGTGTACATCCATGCTAAAATTTCTATAGCTTTGGTGTCGTTAAGACCGGCACGATAATTTATTTCTTCTAAATCAAGAGGTGTAACATTATTCTGTTGGATCGCTTTTACGGTGTTTTCCCAACGAAGTTGTTTGGCTTTTTTAAGGGCTTCTTTTTGACGGCGGTCGTTGGTTAAGTTTATGGGTGTAGTTGTTGAATCTTTAAGCGTTTCTTTTTGCGGTTCAGAAACATCTTGTAAAGCTTTTGAGGTGTTAATTTCCGGCTCTGTTCGGTTTTTTACAAATAAAGGCAGGTATCCTTGATTATCCGAACGAATAATATCACGGTATAATCCGTCTAAACTGGCTGCATAAACAATACCGGTTCGGATAAAAATAAAAAATAAATATACTATAGTGATATAAGTTTTGGACATTTCTTTCTTGCAAGTTTGGTTTCTCTGAAATAATATCAAGGGCGAATTATGATTGCCAGTATAATTTAAAGCTTATAAACAATTAGGGTGAAAAATGAAAAAAAATTATAATTCAATTGAAGAAATGGTCGGTAATACTCCGTTGCTCAGATTAAATAAGTGGGAAAAAAAGCAAGGGATTAGTGCATCATTGTCGGTAAAATGCGAATTTTATAATCCGTTGTTTTCCGTAAAAGACAGAGCTGCTCTTAAAATGTTGGAAGAAGCAGAGCAAAATCATAAAATCACGGAAGATACGATTTTTGTTGAGGCTACCAGCGGTAATACGGGGATTGCATTAGCTGCTCTTTGTGCAGCAAAAGGATATAAATTAGTAGTTGCAATGCCGGAAAATATGAGTAAAGAGCGTATTGTTTTAATGCGCTATTTCGGTGCTGATGTTATCTTGACTCCTAAGGAAGACGGTATGCAAGGAGCTATAGCAAAGGTTGACTTGTTAAAAGAAAAAAATAAAAATGTGATTGTTTTGAATCAGTTTAATAATTCTGCAAATGCCGATGCTCACCGCTTTGGGACCAGTATGGAAATAATGGAAGCAACACATGGTGAAGTAGATGTTTTGGTTGCAAGTGTCGGTACCGCAGGTACTATTACTGGAACAGCAGCAACTTTGAAAACTTATAATCCTGACTTATATGTGGTGGCTGTTGAGCCGAAAGCCAGTTCGGTATTAAGCGGAAATCAAGCGCAAATACATGATATTCCCGGAATTGGTGCCGGATTTGTGCCTCCTTTGTATAATGAAGATTTGGTAAATGAAGTGGTGGCCGTAAGTGATGGAGATGCGTGGAAAACCGCTGAAAATGTTGCTAAAACAGAAGGGTTACCTATAGGTATTTCTGCAGGTGCGGCAGTATATGCGGCTACAGAAATAGCAAAGAGAAAAGAAATGTTCGGAAAAAATATTGTGGTTATTTTACCGGATGCAATTAATAATTATATTTCCAGATTAATTGACAATGCAAATTTTTGAGGATATTTTGAATTTGTATTTTTTATATAAAAAAAGAAAAAAATGAAACCGACATCAATTTTTGGAAAATATCTGGTTAAACAAATATTGTTTAATTTTTTGGCAGTGTTACTGATGGTCTTAAGTGTGGTAATGCTGTTTGAAATAGTGGAAATATTGCGCCGAACATCTGATCGTAATGATGCGGATATTTGGTTTGTGTTGGAAATGGCAATTACAAAAATGCCAAAAACAATAGAAATGGTATTCCCGTTTGTAATGATGATTGCTGCAATGGCTACCTTTTGGAAAGTCAGTAAAACAAATGAATATGTAATTATGAGGGCAGCAGGTGTTTCGGTTTGGGGGTTTTTGATACCGGTTTTGGCAGCAACATTTTCAATCGGAGTATTGAATGTTGCGCTGGTTAATCCGGTTGCTGCTTATATGTATGATTTGTACGAAACTTTAGAATATCGTTTTGAAACCAAAAATCCTAAAGCGGTATTGTTTTCTGATCAGGGATTGTGGATCAGGGAGGCAATAGATAATGACAATATTATGGTTTTGCAAGCAAAGTCGTTGCGCCAAGAAAACGATGGTTTGTTAATGAGAAAAGTAACAATTTTAGAAATGGATAGAAATTCTCAACCCGGTAGAAGATTAGAGGCATTTGCGGCAAATTTGCGAGAAGGTCGTTTTGAGTTAAAAGATGTTTGTATTTATCGTGCGGGAATGCCGAAAGAAACATTAAATAGTTTAGATTATAAAACAAATTTGGATGAAAATCGTATTAAAGATAATTTCGTGGCACCGGAGGCTATATCCTTTTGGAAATTGCCTGATACTATTCGTTTTTATGAAATGTCAGGATTCTCCGTTGTGCGTCACAGTTTGAGATATTTATCTCTTTTAATATCTCCGCTTTTGTTGTGTGCGATGGTGTTGGTGGCAGCCGTGTTTGCGTTGCGTCCGAATACTCGTAAAGGCGGAGTTATGTTTTTGATTGTAGGGGGAATTACAACCGGATTTGTTGTATATTTTTTAAGTCAATTAGTGTATGCATTTGGAATTAACGGAGATATTCCGGTAGGGCTGGCAGTTATTACTCCCACAGCTATTATTTCGTTGATAGCGGTGTCAATGTTGTTGCACTTAGAAGACGGTTGACATTGAAGTTGCATAATGGTATATGAAAGTTAATTATTTATTATTAATTTAATTTTTATATATATGAAAACAGGAAATTTTTATTTCAATCTATGGAAAAAAAAGATTGATGTTTGGGGAATTAATTTTTCCAAGCTTAGTAAAATGTCTTTAGACAAGCTTTGCTATTTGGCGCAGCTGGATTGGCTGATGAATACGGAACGAGAGCAAATAGAAATGGTATTGCTGGAAAAAGCCGATACCGATTTGGTTAAAGATTTGCTCTGGAAACAGTATCTATATACCTCAAAAGCTCGTGTAAAGATTATAGAGCGTGGAAATACCGAAGAAATTAAAAAAATGATTTCTTGTGCTTATTTTGCAGAGAAGAACAGAAAGTTGTTTGATGAAACTGTTTTAGATGCTTTATTTGCCCGAGGTGAAAGCTGTGAGATATTAGCATGGCTTTCTTATACCAGATTTTGTTGCGCAGTAAAAGATAAATACGCAATACAAATATTGCAGAGAGGTTGTAAAGAGGAAATATCTGCTTTGGCAGATTGCCAAATTTCGGATGAAATTATTTCTAAAATTATAGATAGAAATAATAAGGAAGAAATACAAAAACTTTGCTATAGGGCTAATAAAAAAACAATTGAATGTATTCTGAATCGCAATAAACCTGATGAAGTCTTGTTCTTGGTAGAAAAGAACCATTCTTTGCATATTGTGGATGGTGCGTTAGAATTACTTTTTTCTAAAGGAGGAGATGATGCGATAAGACATTATATTATGAGCGGCGGGCATTTGCCACCGTTGTATATTCAAAAAGCTTTTATGAGATTTTCTGCTGTTTAAGTTGTAAACATTGCCTGATTCTTGTTAAAATCAGGCAATGGTTATTAGATTATTGTTATGTTTAATTATAATTTTTTTATTATGAAAACGTTTTATATGGTAAGCGCTGATGATAATAGTCGCTGTTTGTATGTCTGGGATTCTACCTTAAAAACAATGGACTTGGTTATCAATGCCGTTTGGGCAAACGGACTTAAGCACAATATTTACGTGGTTGAAGATTTTCAAGGTAAATTGAAAGTTTTTGCTTTGAAAAATTCTGCAATACATGAGTTTGATGTTCCGACAAAAGATATCAAGCTTGCTTGCGGGCATTGTATTTGGCGTGTGGGTGATTCTTATTATGGGTATGATTATGTTACCCGTAATATAAGGCTTCTGGGAGTATGCACGAGACTTAATGTGTCTATTAAGGTGCTTTGGTCTTGTGAAGAAGTTTTTAAAGACTGTTTTATTCAAAATAACAGTGATGAAACTAAAAAACTCGTCTTTATAAGGGCAGAAGGAATAATTGATGCCGGTGATTATGTTAAAATAGAGACCGGTATTGAGGATATTGTGGTGGCCTTTAAAGATGATATTTATTGTGATGTTTATAGCCTTAAACCTCCGTATCTTAAAAAGCCGGATAAAGAGCTATATTTTTCGCTTTATATTAAAGGAGCATTCTATTGGCAAGAAACAAAAGAGTGTTGGGCTTATTTAGGCGATGGTTTAGCTTTAGCTTCTAATGCTTTCCAAACTAATTATCTAAAGGATGGTAAAATTTATGCTAGCCTTTATAGTGTTGAGGGGATTAATAAAAAATTGGTGGCTGAAGGACAATGGAAGTGTCGGGACGATATTGATGTTGCGACTTGTATAAACGGAATAGAATATCGTTATCAGAATCCGAATGCCGACAATAAGATTTTGGATTTTGGTAATCCGCGACCGATAAAAAAGTTTTTCGGATTGTTTTAAAAATAAAAAAGGCAGCTTAGCTGCCTTTTTTATTGGTCATTGCAAAGACTAAATCATTGCCATACCGCCATTAATATTAATGGTTTGACCTGTAATGTATTGAGCTTCATCAGATGCTAAGAAAGCAACAACATTGGCAATGTCTTGAGCTTCACCTAATTTACCTTCAGGGATTTTAGCAAGTAAAGCGGTTTTTACATCATCAGGTAAAACATCGGTCATCGGAGTACGAATGAAACCGGGAGCAATGGAGTTTACGGTAATTCCACGAGAACCAACTTCTTGTGCCAAGCATTTGTTCATGGCAATCATACCGGCTTTAGAAGCAGAGTAATTTGCTTGACCGGCGTTTCCGGTAACACCAACTACTGATGCAATACCGATAATACGACCAAAACGTCGTTTCATCATACCGCGAACGGCCGCTTTTGCCAATTTGAAACCGGCAGAAAGATTTACGTCTAAAACTAATTGCCAATCCTCATCACTCATGCGAATAAAGAGGTTATCTCTGGTTAATCCGGCATTATTTACTAAAATATCAATTCTTCCGAGTTTTTCTTCTACACGCTCAACCAAGCTTTTAACGTCATCGGCGTTGGTCAGATTAGCGGTAAAAACTTCAACTCTATCACCTAATTCGGCTTTGAGTTTTAGCATCGGTTCTTCTCTCATGTCGGTAAGAGCCAATGTTGCACCTTGAGCATGTAAGGTACGGGCAATTTTATCGCCGATACCGCCTGCGGCACCGGTAATAAGAGCAACTTTATTGTTTAATTCAAACATATTAATTTCCTTTTTGTTATTTAGTAAGGTGTTGAGCTAACTCTTCTATTTCAGCAACAGTTCCGGCTGAAATGGTGTTAATATCTTTATGGCTACGTTTAACAATTCCAGATAATACTTTTCCGGCTCCAAGTTCTATAACTTCATTAATTCCTTGCTCTTTCATCCAATTGACACTTTCACGCCAACGGACAGATCCGGTTACTTGAGAAATCAAGTTATTTATGATTTGTTCGGAACTGTTAACAGCAACGGCTTTAACATTGGATATTAGAGGAATTTGCGGCTCTGAGGTTTGGGTTTGACTTAGTGCTTGAGCCATAACATTTGCGGCCGGTTGCATTAAGGGACTGTGAAATGGAGCGCTGACAGGAAGTTTTAAACAACGTTTAGCACCATAATTTCCGGCAATCTCTACGGCTTTGTCAATAGCTTCAATATGACCGGATAAAACAACTTGTCCATCGGCATTGTCGTTAGCTGCAACGCATATATATTTGCCGTTGAAAGTGCATTCTTCGGCTAAAGAAACAACATCAGAGTAGCTTGCGCCAATAACGGCAGCCATGCCTCCCACACCGACAGGAACGGCCTTTTGCATGGCATCACCACGGGTGCGAAGCAGTTTTGCCGTATCAGCTAAAGAGAATATTCCGGAAGCACAAGCAGCAGAATATTCGCCTAAAGAGTGACCGGCAACAAAATGTGCGTAATCTTTCAGATTAATCTTAAAATCATTTTTCAGGATAGCAACAACAGCCATAGAGTGTGCCATTAAGGCGGGTTGAGCATTAGCTGTTAAAGTGAGTTCTTGTTCCGGTCCTTCAGTCATAAGCTTGAATAAATCTTGGTTGAGAGCTTCATTTATTTCGTTAAAAACATCTTTTGCCGAGGAAAAATTATCGGCAAGTTCTTTTCCCATACCAACAAACTGAGAACCTTGTCCGGGAAAAACAAAAGCTTTAGTCATTAAAATCTATCCTTATTTATTAAAATAACCAATTCAGCTTTATATGAGCGGATGAAAATGTCAAGTTTTAAAAGGTTTTTATGCTATGTTTTGTTAAGATATTATTGATAATTTGTAACTATAATTACGCTAGATTATTCTTTGTTTAACAGGTGAAAATAATGGTAAAATCTAAGAAAAAAAATAAACCAAAATGGAAAGTATTATTATGGAGATTGACCGGTCTTGTATTGATAATTTGGACTTTGAGTCTTATAGCAAGTTGTGTGTTTTTTGATATGTTTGATGCTGCATATAATAATGCAAATTCTCGTCCGATTATGAATTTGTTGGGAGCATACGGTGCGAAAAGTGCCGATATAATTCTTACATGGTGGGGTATTGCCTTGCCGTTGTTTTTGGTTGCGCCGTTATTGTGGGGGTATGAACTATTACGAACAGGAAGTTTGATACGGATCTATTGGCGACTTATGGCGGTTGGGGTAGGTTTGATAAGTTTGACTGCAATGTTGGGTATTGGAATACCTTATTTGGAAGGATTTAAGACCGGCGGAAATATAGGAAAATTTTTATCGGCTCAGTTTTTGACGTTGGTTAATGAAATGTATCCGTTTGGTTATTGGAACGTGCTTTTGGTCGGCGGTTTTGGTTTGATAGCTATTGTATCGTTTAATTTGGCATGCGGAATTTCTTTTAAGGGATGGTATTTGTTATTGTATAAAATTGTATCAGTTTTGTGTGCATTCTTTAAAATGATTGTATCCGGTGGAGCAAAGTTACAAAAAATAGTTCCGGCAAAAAATAAAAAGACGACTCAGAAAACAAAAGAATCGAGAGTCAGAAAAGAGCCAAAACTTAAAGATGAACAAAAAAATGATAAGCCTAAAGAAACTATCCAAATTGCAAAGCCGAAAAAACTTGATGACGGTTATAAACTTCCGGATATAAATTTACTTTCAATGAATAAAGAAAAGACAGCAAATGTTAACCAAAAAGAATTAGAAAAAATAGCGATTGAACTTGAAGGTGTATTACAAGAATTTGGGGTTAATGGAAAAATTGTCAGAGTACGTCCCGGACCGGTGGTTACCTTGTATGAATTAGAACCCGCTCCTGGTACAAAAAGTGCAAGAGTTATAGGCTTGGCAGATGATATTGCTCGCTCTATGAGCGCTGTATCCGTACGTATAGCAGTTGTGCCGGGATCTAATACCATAGGTATTGAATTGCCCAATCCGAAGCGGGAAATTGTGTATTTGCGGGAGCTTATTGAAAGTAATGATTTTGCGACTTCAAAGTCGGCTTTAACAATTACTTTAGGTAAAGACATAGGAGGTAAAAATGTATATGCCGATTTGGCAAAAATGCCTCACTTGTTGGTAGCAGGTACTACCGGTTCCGGTAAGTCGGTTGGTGTAAATTCAATGATAATTTCATTACTTTATAAAATGCGCCCCGAAGAATGTAAGTTGATTATGATTGATCCGAAAATGCTTGAGTTTACAATGTATAACGGTATCCCTCATTTGTTGACACCGGTTATTACCGATCCGGCAAAAGCGGTTATCGGTTTGAAGTGGGCAGTTAAAGAAATGGAAGACCGTTATCGGGCAATGGCACAACTCAATGTGCGAAACATTACCGGATATAATAAACGTTTGGAAGAATTGCGGGCAAGTGGCGGAAAGGTAAGTCGTACCGTACAAACAGGATTTGATATGGAAACCGGAAAACCGATATATGAAGAACAAGAGCTTGATTTGACTCCTTTGCCATATATTGTGATTGTGGTTGATGAAATGGCGGATTTGATGTTGGTTGCGGGTAAAGATGTGGAGGCTGCTATTCAACGTTTGGCACAAATGGCTCGTGCGGCCGGAATCCATTTGATTATGTCAACACAAAGACCATCAGTAGATGTTATTACCGGTACTATTAAAGCTAATTTTCCGACCAGAATCAGTTTTCAGGTTACTTCTAAAATTGACAGTCGGACAATTTTAGGAGAACAAGGGGCAGAGCAATTACTGGGTATGGGTGATATGCTTTATATGCCGGCAGGACAAAGACCGAATCGCGTACATGCTCCGTTTGTTAAGGATAGCGAAGTTGAGCAAATTGTTGAATTTTTGAAATCACAAAGAGAACCGGAATATGTAGAATCTGTTACGGCAGGCGAGTTGTCTGATAAAAACGGCGGATCAGCTGTGTTTGATAGCGGTGATTTTGGCGCCGGAAATAGTGATGATGATTTGTATCGGCAAGCTGTACAGATTGTGCAGAATGATAAAAAAGCTTCTACCAGTTATGTTCAGAGAAGATTGCGTATAGGGTATAATCGTGCCGCACTTATAATTGAACGGATGGAGCAGGAAGGAATTGTTACTCCTGCTGATCATTCAGGGAGAAGAGAAGTTATTTAAAAAACAAAGGCTCTGTTATTTTAACAGAGCCTTTAAATTCACAAAAATAAACTATTTATCTTCGCGTTGATTGTTTTTAGCAATTATTGTTACAATAACGCCCACAAGACCTACAGCAGCAAGCCCCATCACAACTCCTATAATTGTAAGGTTTCCGGTCGCACGAAAAAACGTATAACCTAAGAAAAACAGAGGTATAAGTACTAGTGCTAAAACGAACCAGAAGGTAAGGAGATAATTAAAAATTTTTTGTTTTGTCTTCATATTTTAATTGTTTATTAATAATATGTCAATGCTTGGAGTTTTATCTTAATATTAAAATTTTGTCAATATTTTTTTACCTAGCGCTAAAATCTTCTTGCCAAAGCACAAAAAAGCGATTAGTAACAAGGAAGTAAAATTTATTGGATGAGTGGCAGAGAGGCTGAATGCGCGCGACTCGAAATCGTGAATACGGGGTAACTCGTATCGGGGGTTCAAATCCCTCCTCATC
Source organism: Alphaproteobacteria bacterium (assembly GCA_017457005.1). Classification (GTDB taxonomy): domain Bacteria; phylum Pseudomonadota; class Alphaproteobacteria; order RF32; family CAG-239; genus CAZU01. The sequence goes on from JAFTII010000010.1 coordinate 18,643, forward strand.
CGCCATTAAACAAAAGCCTACCATTGTGGTGGGCTTTTGTTTAATTTGAGGATGGACGATTTGAAGTCCCGATAGAAGGGGGTTCACTACAAGGCGCAGGCAGACGGAAGTATGCCGGCAGCTAGAAGCTGGCGCCGTAGAGGCAACTCAAGCTTTGGCGAAGAGTAAATCCCTCCTCATCCGCCAGTTTATATTAAAAGACGCTTTCTAATTTTGAAAATGATTTATTATAAAATTAATTTGACAAATAAAAAAGAGCGGGAGTTGATTACTCCTCGCTCTGAATTTAAGTTTTAACTATGCAGTCAAGACTTCTAGGCACTCAAACATCACACGGATGTGATGATTTGTGCCGGATGTAACGACGTTACATGCATGAGCTTCGCCAAGGACAGAAAACTCATCAAAGAGCTCTGACTTAACAAATTTTTCGAGTTTGTTAAGTGTCATGTGCATTGCCATCTTGTCAACACCAGAACCTGCCAAACGATTCTCAAGCGCAAGGATGATTGTACCTGAAATTTCATACAATTCGTACAAAACTTCTTTAGCGCCTTGCATTCCACAATTCCACCCTTCACGAATGTCGTTTGCCCATCCTGAACGATAAGATTTCAACGCATTGATTGTCTCTTCAACATCGTGTTTGCAAATTTCAAACTTTGCCATAATAAATCTGGGTTTATTTATAGAGGGTGTGTCCTTTGCACGTCCCGTTCCCTCCTTTGGTTAATTAAAAAATAAAATTGATTAAGCAAAAGAAAAATAGTACGGGAAAACATCCTTAAAAATAAACCTTTATAGGCAAAGCTTATTACATACTAATAGTCTAAATACTTAAATACATTTTAATTATAGCATATTAAGAGGTTTTTTACAATATAAAATAATAATGAGAAGACAAAAACTTTGGTATTAGTTTGTTACTCATATTATTTATTATCATGGTTTTGGGTTGGATTTGGGATTTGATACTAAATATTTTACAATTGGTTTCACAATAATTCTTGACATTCAGTGGACAAAATTGCAGAATATGCAATACGAAAAAATATTTTTATGTCAAATGTCAAACTATTAATATAATTTTATTATGGGGAATAAAAATAACAGGATGGCTAAATCTGTAGCAGATCAGCTTCCACAGTGGGATTTGTCGGTATTCTTTTCGGGTATTGATGATCCGGCAATAGATGAAACGTTATTACAGCTCAAAGCCGGCGTTAAACAGTTGGCTGAAGATAAGGATAAACTGGCAAAGTTTGAAGATTACGAACTGTTGGAGTATATCCGTCTTTTTGAGGGTATTGTGATTGCGGTCAGAGATTTGCATAACTTTGCTCAATTGAATGCTTGCACGCAGAATGATAATCAGGAAGCGGTGGCATTTGAAATGAAAATTTCTGAAGAAATTTCAGAAATAATGGCAAAGTTAGCCTTTATTCACTATGAAATGTTTAAGCTGCCTGCCGAGAAGAAGGCTGAATTCTACTTATCAGAAAAGCTTAAAGACTATGAGGGCTGGTTGCTTGTAAATTTGTTTGCTCCTCCGTTTAAGAATGAAGATGTTTCTATGATTATTCAGCAGTTGTCACAGGTGATTTCGTGCTGGCCAATGAAATATAACACTTTTTGTTCTAAAATGAACTTTGTGATGGAAGAAAAGAAATATTCTTTATCGGAGATAGAGAATATTGCTAACTTGGATCCTGATCCTGAAGTTCGTAGGAAAGCACAACATATTATAAGCGAAGAATTTGCTCGTAACGGTTATCTGTTTACGACAATGCTTAATACCATCTTTAAAGATGAGGCTGTTACCGCCAAAATCTATCAGAATGACAGTTTTGATGGAGCTTTGGAGATGGATGCAATCAGAAACGGAATGCTGAAAGAAGATGTGTTGGCAGTTGCGGCTGCCGTAACGGATACTTATGTTTCAGTTTCTCAGCGTTTCTACAAGCTGTCGGCAAAACTGCTGAAAAAAGACAGGCTTGAATATGTTGATCGTGTTATTAATCCGATAGAAACGGATAGCAAAAAGAAATATTCTTGGAAAGAATGTTTGGATCTGGTGTATGCTGCTTTTGCAACATTCGGTTTGGATGCTTGCGCAAAAAGTGTTGTAGATAACAGATGGGTTGATGCTAAACCGGCTATCGGTAAGAGAGCAGGGGCTTTTTCAATACAGGGAGATAAACCATTTGTACTATTGAATTTTATGGGCGATGCAAATTCAGTAAATACATTTGCTCATGAAATGGGACACGCAGTACATCATCTCTTGTCAGCCAGCAGAGTAAATGTGTTGTGCGATGATACAACCATCGGAATGAGTGAAGTTGCATCAGAATTTGCAGAAGGTTTGCTTTTTGCAAAATTGTTTGCTCAGGCAGAAACAAATAAAGAGAGGCTCTCATTGCTTTTTGATTGTGTCTACGGGCAGATAAATGCTATACACAGGCAGATTGCGTTTTCTAAGTTTGAGGAACGAATCTATCGTGAACGCAAAAAAGGTGAATTATCGGAAGAACGTATTACTCAAATCTATTGTGAAGAGATGGAGAGGTATCTCGGTTTTCCGTTAGAGGAAGATGCAAAAAACAGCTGGATGCGAGTAGGACATTTCTTTGGAATGCCTTTCTATGTTCGCTATTATGCGTTCTCAGGATGTGTGGTTAATCAGCTGCAGAAGGCATATAATTCCGGTGAAGTGGAAAACTTTGTCGGACGTTATGTTGATATGTTGCGAAATACCGGTATAGAGGATTATCGCGACTTGTTACGTCCATTTAAACTGAATCCTGATAAAGCGGACTTCTGGTTTGAGGCAATAGACGTGATTTCTGCGCGTATTGACATGATTGAGGATCTGGCAAAAAAAGAAGGATTACTGTAATTCTTTTATAAAAAACAGGAAACCTTAGGGTTTCCTGTTTTTTTGGATTTAAAGCTTGCTTAAATTTTCAGGATTGAGCGCTTCCAGCTCCGGTAAAATGAAAAGTCCATCCTTGCGGATAAGAACATCATCAAACCAGATTTCTCCACCTCCGTATTCCGGAGTTTGGATTTGAACTAAATCCCAGTGAATGCTTGAGCGGTTACCGTTTGGGGTGTCGCTTAGTGCATTGCCGATAGCCATGTGAAGCGAACCGGTAATCTTTTCATCAAACAGAGCATCTCCCATCGGACGAGTGATATGCGGATTAACTCCAAGAGCAAATTCTCCCATATAGCTAGCTCCGTCATCAGTGTTCAGAATATTGATAAGATCTTGTTTAGAGCCATCATGTTTGGCATTAATGATTTTTCCGTCTTTGAATTTTAATTCAATATTAGAAAAACGTTTGCCATTCTGATAATCCGGGGTGTTGAAGCGGATGTAGCCATTGATGGAATCTTTTACCGGTGCGGTAAATACTTCTCCGTCCGGAATGTTGCGTTGACCAAAACATGGTTTAGATCCGATGCCGGCAATGGAAAAAGTAAGGTCAGTGTTTGGAGCAATGATGTGAACCTTATCGGTTTTATTCATCAGTTCTACAAGCGGTTGCATAGCTTTTTCCATGAGTTGATAATCAACCAGGCATGATTTGTAGTAGAACTCTTCAAACTGTTTGTTTGAAAGTCCTGCGCCATAGGCCATAACATCATTAGGGAAGCGCATTACACACCAACGTGTCTTAGGTACTCTTATGCCGAGTTGAACATGACCAACAAAGTGTTGATTGTACCATTTGTTAGCCAGTACAGAAGAATCGGAATCGTCACAAGGGTTGTTGTGGCTTCTGATGCCGACAAAAACATCCATTTGCTGCATAATTTGAGCATGGAAGGCTGAAAATCCTTTAACTTGGTCTTCAGTTGAGTGTTTAAGCAGAGCATTGGTAAAAGAGCTGTCATTGTAAAAATAAAACGGGATACCGCCCATTTCAACAGCTTTTTCAATTAATGCCCGTAGCAAAGGTTGTGTGTTCGGGCCGATACCTTCAATGTAGATTTTTTCTTCGGCTTTAAGTTTTACAGACTTTTCAAGAATGTTGGCTGCAAGTTTTTGTAATCTGTCCATAATAGTAAGAGTTAATTAATAATATATATATGCGTATTTTCTATAGCAAAAAAGAAAAATAGTCAAGCTGTGAAGTGGAAAAATAAGGCAAAGTATCGGCATTGTTTAATTTGACTCAAAGCGAGTCTGACTAAGGAATAAAAAAGATTCGTCTGATGTAATTTTTTGCTTGCAAGAATCGGAAAAGTGAGTCTATTATCTGCCCGAATTTGGTCACTTTAGGTGACAATTGCATGCAATTATTTTATCTTTTCCTGTCAAGAGGAACAGTTTTCCTATGGTGTGACAGGTATCTCATTTATAGTTTGTACAACGTAACCCTCTGCGCGCGGGATTCAATTATTTGATAGTATGGCCGCAGATTTTAACCAGAAAAAGGATATTTATACAATGAAAGAATCTTATACGAGCAAAAGACGTGTAAGAAAGAACTTTGGTCGTATTGATGCTGTTGCCGATATGCCAAATCTGATACAGGTTCAGACAGGTTCTTATAATAGTTTCATTCAAGCTCAAGGCGCTGAAAAGTGCGAGTTTGGTTTAGAAGAAGTTTTCAAGTCAATTTTCCCAATCAGAGATTTTTCCGGTAACGGCGAATTAGAATTTGTCAGTTATGAATTGGAAGAACCTAAATATGATGTTGATGAATGTATCAAACGCGATATGACTTTTGCCGCTCCGGTAAAAGCTACTTTACGTTTGGTGGTATGGGATACTGATGAAGCTACCGGTGCTAAGTCTATTCATGATATTAAAGAACAAGACGTGTATATGGGAGATATCCCGTTGATGACCGAAAAAGGTACTTTTATCTTTAACGGTACAGAGCGTGTGGTTGTTTCTCAAATGCACCGTTCTCCCGGTGTATTCTTTGACCATGATAAAGGAAAAACAATGGCTAGCGGTAAGTATTTGTTTGCTGCTCGGATTATTCCTTATCGTGGTTCTTGGTTGGACTTTGAATTTGATGCCAAAGATTTGGTTTATGCTCGTATTGACCGTCGTCGTAAATTGCCGGTTACTTCTGTATTGTATTCTTTGTATTCTAAAGAAACAGAGGAAAAAATTGCAGCATTGGCTAAAAAAGGCAAAAAAATTGATCCGGCTGAAATTAAAGGAATGGATAAAGAAGAAATTCTTAATTACTTCTATGATGCAGAGACTTTTGTTGCCGATAAAAAAGCTTGGAAAGTTAAATTTGTTCCTGAGCGTATGAAGGGTGTTAAATTTGCTTTTGATTTGATTAATGCCGAAACCGGAAAAGTTGCTTTAGAGCAAGGTAAAAAACTTTCTCCTCGTTCTGCACAAAAATTAGCTGATGAAGGTTTAGAGTATTATAAAGTTACTCGTGAACAAATGATAGGTAAGTTCTTGGCTAACAATATTGTGGTCGCAAAAACGGGTGAAGTACTAGCTGAAGCCGGCGATGAGATTACGGAAGAATTGTTGGATAAATTAGCTGCTGAGAAAATTAATGAAGTAAATGCTTTGTTTATTGACGGAGTTAATGTCGGTCCATATATTCGTAATACTTTAGCCGTTGATAAGAATAATTGTCGTGAAGAGGCTTTGTTGGATATTTATCGCGTTATGCGTCCGGGTGATCCTCCGACATATGAAACAGCAGATCAATTATTTAATGCGTTGTTTTTTGATAAAGATCGTTATGATTTATCATCAGTGGGTCGTGTTAAATTAAATATTGCAATGGATATCCCTTTTGAAGATGCTCCGGATACTCATGGAGTGTTGCGCAAGGATGATATTTTGCGTATTGTTAAAAGATTGTGCGAATTACGTGACGGAAAAGGCGAAGTTGATGACATTGATCACTTAGGAAATCGTCGTGTTCGTTCAGTTGGCGAATTGATGGAAAATCAATATCGCATGGGATTGTTGCGTATGGAACGTGCTATCCGTGAACGTATGAGTTCTGAGAATTTGAATAATGTAAAACCGCAAGATTTGGTTAATGCTAAACCGATTGCTTCGGTAATCAGAGAATTTTTCGGTTCTTCTCAATTATCTCAGTTCATGGATCAAAACAACCCGTTGTCTGAAATTACTCACAAACGTCGTTTATCTGCATTAGGTCCCGGCGGTTTAAGTCGTGACAGAGCCGGATTTGAAGTTCGTGACGTGCATCCGACACACTATGGTCGTATTTGTCCGATTGAAACTCCTGAAGGTCCGAATATTGGTTTGATTAACTCTTTATCTACGTATGCTCGTATTAATAAATACGGTTTCATTGAGTGTCCGTATCGTAAAGTAGTTAATGGCGTGGTTACAAATGAAGTTGTATATCTGTCGGCCAATGAAGAAGGTAAGTTTAAGATTGCAGAAGCTAATGCAAAAGTTAAAGAAGACGGGCATTTTGAAGATGATTTGATTGCTTGTCGTAAAGCAGGCGATTTTGAATTTGCGCATTCTGAAGAAATTGATTTTATTGACGTTTCTCCAAAGCAATTGGTATCTGTTGCAACTGCTCTTATTCCTTTCTTGGAAAATGACGACGCTAACCGTGCATTGATGGGATCTAACATGCAACGTCAAGGTGTGCCTTTGTTACGTTCTGAAGCTCCTTTGGTCGGTACCGGTGTAGAGGGCATTGTGGCAAAAGATTCAGGTGCTACGGTAGTTTGTAAAGCTGATGGTATTGTTGATGCCGTTGATGCTAACCGTATTGTGGTTCGTTCAAAAGATGAACACGCAGCTGATGCCGGTGTTGAAATTTATCGTTTGGCAAAATTCCGTCGTTCTAACCAAAATACTTGTATTAACCAAGTGCCGTTAGTTAAAGTCGGTGATGAAGTTAAAGCCGGTGATATTATGGCTGACGGTCAGTGTACTGATATGGGTGAATTGGCTTTAGGTAAAAACGTTCTGGTTGCATTTATGCCATGGAACGGATTGAACTACGAAGATGCTATTTTGCTTTCTGAAAGAATTTCTCGTGATGATGTATTTACTTCTTTGCACATTGAAGAATTTGAGGTAATGGCTCGTGATACCAAATTGGGTCAGGAAGAAATTACTCGTGATATTCCTAATGTGGGCGAAGAAGGTCTGCGTAATCTTGATGAAGCCGGTATAGTTTACATCGGTGCTGAAGTTAAAGCCGGTGATATTTTGGTGGGTAAAGTTACTCCTAAAGGCGAATCCCCGGTTACTCCTGAAGAAAAATTGTTGCGTGCAATTTTCGGAGAAAAAGCTTCTGATGTCAGAGATACATCTTTACGTGTTCAACCCGGTATTGAAGGTATTGTAGTGGACGTTCATGTGTTCTCTCGTCGTGGCGTTGAGAAAGATGAACGCGCACTTTCAATTGAACAAGAAGAAATTTCTGCTTTGGCAAAAGACCGTGATGATGAAATCGCAATTATTCGTCGCAATGTGGATGCTCGTTTGAAAGCTATGTTGCTTGGTCAAAAAGTTGTTGATGCTCCTAAAGGTACTCTAGCTAAAAATGCAGAAATAACTGAAGCTGACTTAGAAAATATCCCATCTTCTCAATGGCGTAAAATTGTTGTTAAAGATGAAGCAGTAATGGCTAGTGTTGAAGATTTGTTAAATGCTTATGACAACCGTTTAGCAAAAATTCAAAAACACTTTGACGACAAAGTTGAAAAAGTACAACGTGGCGATGATCTGTTGCCCGGTGTGTTGAAGATGGTAAAAGTCTTTATTGCTACCAAACGTAAGATTCAATCAGGTGATAAGATTGCCGGACGTCATGGTAATAAAGGTACGATTTCTCGTGTATTGCCGCTGCAAGATATGCCTTATATGGAAGATGGTACTCCGGTTGATATTGTTTTGAACCCGTTAGGTGTGCCGTCTCGTATGAACGTAGGACAAATTCTTGAAACTCACTTGGGTTGGGCTGCTAAAAAGTTGGGACAACAATTAAATGAGATGTTGGATCAATATAAGGCGGGACAAGCAAGTGAAAAAGAATTGCGTGCTAAATTGAAAGATGTATATGGAGATAAACAATATAAGCGTGAAATTGCCGATATGAGTATGGAAGACTTGGAAACAATGATTCCAAACCTCAAAAATGGTGTGCCGATGGCTACTCCGGTATTTGATGGCGCTACCGGTGATGATATTAATCAAATGCTTGATATGGCCGGTTTGCCGACATCAGGACAAATTGATTTGTATGACGGACGTACCGGTGAAAAATTTGATCGTAAGGTTACCGTTGGTATTATTTATATGATTAAATTGCACCATATCGTTGATGAGTAAATGCACGCTCGTTCGGTTGGTCCATACAGTTTGGTTACTCAACAGCCATTGGGTGGTAAAGCTCAGTTCGGCGGACAACGTTTCGGAGAAATGGAAGTATGGGCATTACAAGCTTATGGTGCTGCATATACATTGCAAGAAATGTTGACCGTGAAGTCAGATGATGTTAACGGACGTACGAAAGTTTATGAAGCTATCGTTCGTGGCGAAGATACATTTGAAGCCGGTATTCCAGAGTCTTTCAACGTTTTGACTAAAGAAATTAAGTCTTTATGTTTGAATGTTGAATTGTTGAATGAAGAAGTTTAGGCAGAGGAGCTTATAAAATATGAATGATATTATGAAATATTTTGGTCAGCAGGTATCTGGCGAATCTTTTGATCAAATTAAAATTTCCATCGCCTCTCCTGAACAGATCCGTTCATGGTCTTATGGTGAGGTCAAAAAGCCGGAAACTATTAACTATCGTACGTTTAAGCCAGAAAGAGACGGTTTGTTTTGCGCTCGCATCTTTGGTCCGGTAAAGGATTATGAGTGTTTGTGCGGAAAATATAAACGTATGAAATATCGTGGAATTGTCTGCGAAAAATGCGGTGTTGAAGTAACATTGGCAAAAGTTCGTCGTGAGAGAATGGGACACATTGATTTAGCAGCTCCGGTTGCTCATATTTGGTTCTTAAAATCTTTGCCAAGCCGTATTTCTATGATTACGGATATTCCGATGAAGGCTTTAGAAAGAGTTCTTTATTTTGAGAATTATATTGTAATTGAGCCAGGCTTGACACCTTTAGGTGTTAATGAGCTTTTGACTGAAGAACAATATCAAGAAGCTGTTGACGAATATGGTGAAGATGCGTTCCGTGCGGGAATTGGTGCAGAAGCTATTCGTGAAATTTTGGCAGCGATTGATTTGGAAGGCGAAAGAAAAAGTATTCGTGAAGAATTAAAAGATAATACTTCTGAAGCGAAACGTAAGAAATTAGTTAAACGTTTGAAGATTATTGAGTCCTTCATTGAATCTAATACTAAACCGGAATGGATGATTTTGACCGTCTTACCGGTTATTCCGCCTGAGTTACGTCCTTTGGTTCCGTTGGATGGCGGTCGTTTTGCAACTTCTGATTTGAACGATTTATATCGTCGTGTTATTAATCGTAACAATCGTTTGAAACGTTTGATTGAATTGCACGCTCCGGATATTATTATCCGTAATGAAAAACGTATGTTGCAAGAATCAGTAGATGCTTTGTTTGATAATGGTCGTCGCGCTCGTGCAATTACCGGTACAAACAAGCGTCCGTTGAAGTCTTTATCTGATATGTTGAAAGGTAAGCAAGGTCGTTTCCGTCAGAACTTGTTAGGTAAACGTGTTGACTATTCAGGGCGTTCGGTTATTACTGTCGGTCCGGAACTCAAGTTGCATCAGTGCGGATTGCCGAAGAAGATGGCGCTGGAATTGTTTAAGCCTTTTGTATATGCAAAATTAGAGCTTTATGGTCATGCTACAACCATTAAGGCAGCTAAGCGTATGGTTGAAAAAGAGCGTCCGGAAGTTTGGGATATCTTGGAAGAGGTTATTCGTGAACATCCAGTTCTGTTGAACCGCGCTCCTACTTTGCACAGACTTGGTATTCAAGCTTTTGAGCCGGTATTGGTTGAAGGCAAAGCTATCCATTTGCACCCGTTGGTATGTACAGCATTTAATGCTGACTTTGACGGAGACCAAATGGCTGTTCACGTTCCATTGTCAATAGAGGCTCAATTGGAAGCTCGGGTATTGATGATGTCAACTAATAATATCTTATCTCCGGCATCCGGTAAGCCGATTATTGTTCCAACACAAGATATGGTTTTGGGTATTTATTACCTGACATACGATGCAGAAGGAATGAGCGGTGAGGGAATGGTATTTTCTGATTTTAATGAAGTTCAGTTAGCTTTGAGCGAAAAAGTTGTTGATCTTCATGCTAAAATTAAATGCCGTATGGAATATGTTGATGATAATGGTGAGACGAAGTTCGGTTTGGTAGAAACCACTCCGGGACGTATTATCGTTTCTGATGTGTTGCCGAAGCATAAAGATGTTCCGTTCTCTTTAGTTAACCGTTTGTTGCGTAAAAAAGAAATCGGAGAAATTATTGATACTATTTATCGTCATTGCGGACAAAAAGAAACTGTTATGTTTGTTGACCGCATTATGGCTCTCGGTTTCCAAAATGCTTGTAAGGCAGGTATTTCTTTCGGTAAGGACGACTTGATTGTTCCTGATGCTAAAAAGAATATGATTGCTGATACCGAAAAACAAGTTAAGGAATTTGAAGAACAGTATCAAAACGGTCTTATTACTAAAGGCGAAAAATATAACAAAGTTGTTGATATTTGGGCCGCTTGTACAGATAAGATTGCCGATGAAATGATGAAAAACATTTCTAAAACCGAAAACGGATATATCAACTCAGTATATATGATGGCTCACTCAGGTGCGCGCGGTTCTGCTGCACAAATGCGTCAGTTGGCAGGTATGCGCGGTTTGATGGCAAAACCGTCAGGCGAAATTATTGAACAGCCGATTATTTCTAACTTTAAAGAAGGTTTGACCGTGTTGGAATACTTTAATTCAACTCACGGTGCTCGTAAAGGTTTGGCTGATACTGCGTTGAAGACTGCAAACTCCGGATACTTAACACGTCGTTTGGTGGATGTAGCTCAAGATGTAGTTATTACTGAAACCAATTGCGGAACAGAGCGAGGTATTATTGTTCGTCCGGTTGTTGATGGCGGTAATGTCGTAGTTTCCATCGGTGACAGAATTCTCGGTCGTACGATATTGGAAGACATTATTCATCCGGAAACCGGAGAAATGCTTGTTGCTAAAGGTACACTGATTGATGAGAATCATGTGGAAATAGTTGAGGCAGCAGGTGTAGAACAAGTTAAAATACGTTCAGTTCTTACTTGTGAAAGTAAAGATGGCGTTTGTGCTGCTTGTTATGGTCGTGACTTGGCTCGCGGTACTCCGGTTAATGTAGGCGAAGCAGTTGGTGTTATTGCTGCTCAGTCAATCGGAGAACCCGGTACACAGTTGACAATGAGAACATTCCATATCGGTGGTGCAGCTCAAAAAGGTGCTGAACAAGCTTCTGTTGAAATTCCGTTTGCCGGTGTGTTGAAATTAGAAAATAATCATACCGTTACCAATACGGAAGGACATGCTTTGATATTGTCTCGTAACTGTGAGATTGTTATTGAAGATGCTCAAGGACGTGAAAAATCTCGTCATCATGTTCCTTACGGTGCTAAGATTTTGGTTGCCGAAGGAGCAAAGGTGAAAAAAGGTCAGAAAGTGGCTGAATGGGATCCGTTTACAGTTCCGGTTATTACCGAAAAAGCCGGTAAAGTTGAGCTTGTAGATTTAATTAATAACGTTTCTGTTCGTGAGAATACAGATGAAACTACCGGTATAGTTTCTAAAGTGGTTATAGATTGGCGTTCTTCTTCAGCAAGTGCAGGTCTGAAGCCAAGTATTATGTTAACAGATGCTAAAGGAAAACACATAAAAGGCGATAATGGTAAGGAAGTTCGTTATTATATGTCGGCTGATGCAATTTTATCAGTTGATAATGGAGACGAAGTTAACGTTGGTGATGTTATTGCCCGTATTCCTAGAGAAAGCTCTAAGACAAAAGATATTACCGGTGGTTTGCCTCGTGTGGCTGAGTTGTTTGAAGCTCGTCGTCCGAAAGATCCTGCTATTATCTCTGATATTGATGGTGTGGTTGAATTTGGTAAAGATTATAAAGCTAAACAACGTATTACCGTTGTTCCGGCAAAAGGTCAGCCAATTGAGTACCTTATTCCGAAAGGACGCCATTTGGCAGTTCAAGACGGAGATATCGTTAAGAAAGGAGATGCTTTGGTTGAAGGTATTCCTGCGCCACATGATATCTTACGCGTTTTGGGCGTAGAAAAATTAGCCGAATACTTGGTTAAAGAGGTTCAAGATGTGTATCGTCTGCAAGGTGTGAAGATTAACGATAAGCATATTGAGGTTATTGTATCTCAAATGTTGAGAAAAGTTGAAATTCTTACACCTGGCGATACAACATTCTTAGTCGGAGAGCAAGTTGACAGGGATGTGTTTGAAGCTGAAAATGCGAAAATGATAGCCAATAATGAAGAACCTGCAACTGCAGATCCGGTATTGTTGGGTATTACAAAAGCAAGCTTACAGACTAAGTCATTTATTTCTGCCGCTTCATTCCAAGAAACAACTCGTGTCTTGACAGAGGCTGCCGTAGAAGGAAAAGTAGATACCCTGAAAGGTCTGAAAGAAAATGTAATCGTCGGTCGTTTGATACCGGCCGGTACAGGTACAGTTCTTCGTGCCTTGAAGAAGGTAGCTGCTCAAAATGATAAAGAGATACAAGCTCTTAAGGCTGAAGCTCAACTGGAAAATACATCTAATGAATAATTAGACAAGTATTGAAAAAAGAGGAAGTAAAAACTTCCTCTTTTTTTGTTGGTGTATTGGTTGAAGTTTTTGATTGCATTTTGACAGTAAGACGATAAAGTAAAAATACATTGATATTATTTGTGCTTATATATATGTTTAATCCACATTAAATTTATTACCTATGGTTTGGACTATTATTTTGTTGGTGCTGGTAGTAATCATAGTGATTGCTTTAGCAGTGGTGTTAGGTATCTGGCTTTATACGAAAAAGTTAGATATAGGTAATTCCCTTTTGTCGGATTTATCGGAAAGTGATTTTGACGAAAGTATGTGAATTTGAAAGCTCCTAATTTAAAGAATTAGGAGTTTTTTGTTGCTTAAAGCCTTTTTATATGTTAAGGTAAATTGAATTTATATTATGAATATTAACTATTAAATCTATATTTTATGAAAAGTATTATTATTATCTTGGTAATTGCAATAATTGTATTGCTTTGTATTGTGTTTAGTATGAACAGACAAATCAAAGATCTGAAGTCAAGTACAAGTGAAGCAAAGTCAGAGGAAAATTTGTTGGAATTGGAAAAAGCCGTAGATAAGCTGATTTCAGTTCGCAATAAATTGGAAGTCGTGGAAAAATTACAGTATGGGCATAGGTGTAAAGAAGAGCTCATGAAAGTAATAAAGGATCTATTCTTTTTCGGAGGACTTAAAGATCCGGCAGAAAGAGCAACTTATTTTGCTCGTAAGGCAGAAAATTATCGTGACCGAACTTGGGACGAGGCTGAAAATCTGGAATTAGCGAAGATGTATGACATACTCGCAAGTTATGCTAAACATCATATAAACCATCTAAATAATCAAGAATGAAAACAGTAGTTCTAATTTACATAGCAATGACATTTTGTGTGCTGCTATGTGTTTTGTTCTTTGCTATCAAAGCAATGATCTTTGCTATCAAAGCAATGATAAGAAAAAAGCGTTGTTGGCAGGAAAGAAAACAGGCGCTGTCTAGGATGACAGATGATTGGTTTAAGGTATATTATTATAACTTAGACAGGTCAAAAGTGAAAAGAAGAGAGAAAAAATTCATTAATCAGGAAATCAAAAGAAGAAAACTTAAACTAAAGTTCTTATGATTATTACCTTGATTCTTTTAAGCGTTTTAGCTTTCTTCGGAGTGAAGATTAAACGCAAAAAACAAAAATGAGTTTTCTTAAGTTGAACTCCAGAGATTTTATCTCTGGAGTTTTTTATTTGATTTTGTATAAAAATATGCTATAAAAAGTTTGGAAAGCTATTATTAATGATTAAAATGTATAATTATGGAAGATTTTACGATTACAATTTCATCTGCTGATATTATGTATTATTCAGCATTTATGGCTATTTCAATGCTAATACTTTTGGCTCTTGTTGGCTTAATCTATTTTTTTTATTATCGTTGTAAACGATATAAAGAAAGAAAAGATAGAGAAGAGGCGGAAAAGCAAAAAAGTAAAAGGACTGAAGATATGCTTCTGAGGTTGCGTAATAATAGTGATTTGGGTATAAAAATGCTTTATAATCATGTTCATAAGTTTCCGAAAGCTTATGATGCTTATTTTATTGAGGCGATTGATAAAGAAATGAAACAACGCGGTCTTAGGTAATATCAGGAACTTATTAAACTCCGGAGATAAAACTCTGGAGTTTTTTATTGGGTGTTGTATGCTATATGCAAGATTGTGTTTTAAAGGAGAAATGAAATGATTTTGGCAATAGGAGCAATAATAATAGGATTGATTTTGTTGATTGGCGGAGCGGAGTATTTTGTACGAGGTGCTGTGGCTATAGCAGCAAAGTTAAAAATACCTACTTTAATAATAGGTCTTACAATTGTTGCTTTGGGGACATCGGTGCCAGAGTTGGTGGTTAGTCTAAAATCAGCCTTGAATGGCAATGCCGGTATTTCAGTAGGTAATGTAATCGGATCTAATATTGCAAATGTATTGTTAGTTTTAGGTGCTTCCGCTTTGATTTTTCCGGTTGCTTGCAGCGGAAAAGCATTTTATCGGGATTTTTCTTTTTTATCTATGGTAACATTGGTTTTTGCATTCTTTATTGTCAATGGAAAGTTGGTCAATTGGAATGGTTGGGTAATGTTGGCAATGTTGGCGTTGTTTATCTTTTATAATTATCATAATTCTAAAGAGGATGATAATGATGATGAAATTCCCAGTCAACTGGTTAATAAAGGATGGCTAAAGGTTGCGCTAATAGCTATAGCAGGGTTGGTGGCAATAGTATATGGTGCTGATTTGTTAATATATGGTGCGGTGGAGATTGCTAAATATTGCGGAATGTCTGAAGAAATGATAGGTTTGACTATTATTGCGGTGGGAACTTCTATGCCGGAGTTGGCAACCAGTTGTATGGCAGCCTTCAGAAAGCAAAATGGAATTGCATTAGGTAATGTGATCGGTTCTAATATTTGGAATATTGTATTTATTATGGGGGCAACTTCAACAATTACGGATGTTAAAATTGCTGATCAATTTATTTTGTTTGATATGTGGATATTGTTGTTTTCTTCATTTATGTTGTTGCCGATTATGATGTTTAAAAATAAGGTTACAAGAACAGAAGGGGCTTTTATGGTAATTTGTTATGGCTTTTATGTGTATGCACAAATATTAATTGCTCAGGGGCAATGGATGCTACATTAAATTTTTTGGAGAAAAAACTTGCATTTTGTCAAAAAAGGTTTAATTTAAAGGTTCAAACCCTATAACTATTAAATTATGACAGCAGTAATTTTTATTATTATCTTCGCGGTAATGGCTATAATG
The DNA here is from genome assembly GCA_017457005.1 of Alphaproteobacteria bacterium. Taxonomy (GTDB): domain Bacteria; phylum Pseudomonadota; class Alphaproteobacteria; order RF32; family CAG-239; genus CAZU01. The sequence continues at coordinate 34,253 of JAFTII010000010.1, forward strand.
GCAGTACTTTTGGTTTATACCGCACTCAAGTTTGCGCAAGCAAGAAGAATTATTCGTACAGAAAGAAGAGAACTTATTACTCTCAGAAGCACTAATAAAATTCTTGTTGCCGAGAATGAAGAGCTTAAGGCTACTCTGGTAAAAAAGGAACAGGAGTGGGTCAGAGTTCGTGAACAGTTGGCTAATAATTCCGGAGATGAAAAATCTGGATTTCAGGGTCATTAGAATAGCAAAAGCCCCTTAAATCAGTAAAATGATTTAGGGGATTTTTGTTGATTTTTAGGTGTTCAGAGGTAATATATACGCTAAAGGAGATAAAAGTGTTTGATATAGAAAAAGGTTTGGCAAATCTTCTGCGTTATATAGATATGGCTCCGGAAAAATCCGGTGTGTATCGGATGATTAGTGAGCATGATGAAATTCTTTATGTCGGTAAAGCCAAAAATATAAAAAAAAGAATAACCGCTTATTCTCATATTGAGAAGCTTCCGCTACGTTTGCAACAGATGGTTGCTCAAATTGTACGAATGGAGTTTATTGTTGTAGATAATGAAGCAAGAGCTTTGTTGGTAGAAAATGAGCTGATAAAAAAATATAAACCAAGATATAATATTTTATTGAAAGATGATAAAACGTTTCCGCATTTGATGATAGATATTCTATCTGCATATCCGTCTTTGCGTAAATATCGCGGAAGCAGAAACTCAAAAAACAAATATTTTGGTCCGTTTGCCAGTGTTTTGGCAGTAAATAGCGTATTGGACGTTTTGCAAAAAGCGTTTTTATTGCGTTCTTGCCGTGATAATGTTTTTAAGAATAGGACACGCCCTTGTTTGATGTATCAGATAAAGCGTTGTTCTGCGCCATGTGTCGGCAAAATTTCTGAAGAGGATTATCGGAAATTGGTAAATGAAGCAGTAGATTTTTTGGAAGGAAAAAACACCTTAATTCAAAATAATCTTAAAATGCAAATGAAGTCGGCAAGTGATAATTTGGATTATGAAAAAGCTTTGATACTTCGCGATAGAATAAAAGCTTTGACAAATATTCAATCTAAACAAAATGTGGAATATGCAAATATAAAGTCAGCAGATGTAATAGCATTGGTAAAAAATAAAAATTTAATTTGTATTCAAGTGTTTTTTATTCGTTCCGGGCAAAATTGCGGAAATGTGCCGTATTTTCCTTTACAGGCGGAAGAGGCAACAGATGGCGAAACTTTAGAAGCTTTTTTGAGTAGTTTTTATTCCGGTCAAGTTGTGCCTAAAGAAATAATTATAAGTATGCAGCTTGAAAATAAAGAATTTTTGGAACAAGCATTGGGGACAAAAATAGTGGTTGCCAAAAAAGGGAATAAAGCTTTTTTGGTAAAAATGGCTGAAGAAAATGCAAAAGAAGCCATTGATAGAAAATTAGCTATGATATCAACCGTAAAAGACAATTTGAAAGATTTTGCAGAAACTTTCAAATTATCTAAGATACCGGAAAGAATAGAAGTTTATGATAATTCTCATAATCAGGGCAGTTATGCCGTAGGCGCGATGGTCGTTGCAACACAGGAGGGTTTTGATAAAAAAAATTATCGTAAATTTAATATTAAAAATACTGTAGAAACTCGTGATGATTTTGCGATGATGCAAGAAGTGTTAAAACGCAGATTTGCTAAAATGACATCAGAAAATAAGCCTGATGTGATATTACTTGACGGCGGAAGAGGGCAGCTTAATGCGGTGCATGATATTTTACAAGAATTTGATTTAACGGGAATAACCATAATTGCGATATCAAAAGGACCGGAAAGAAATGCCGGAAAAGAATTTTATCATGTGCTGGGGCAGGATAGTTTTGCGCTGGAATATCGGTCGCCACTGGCATTTTATTTGCAAAATTTACGGGATGAGGCACATCGTTTTGCGATAGGTACTCATCGGCAGAAACGTGCTAAATCAATGCTTGTATCGCGGCTTGATGAAATAGAGGGAATCGGGGCTAAAAGAAAAAGAGACTTATTGGGGCATTTTGGTTCTGTGGAGGCAATAAGTCAGGCGAAGGTAAAAGATTTGCAAAAAGTCTCCGGTATTAGTAAAAAAACAGCGGAAAAAATTTATAATTACTTTCATAATTAAAAAAACTAACATACTATATTAACAGTTTGAACATTTTAAAGAGAGAATAGACGTGTATAGCTTACCTAATTTATTAACAATATCACGAATTGTGGTTATTCCGGTAATTTTTTTATCTGTGTATATTAATACTGTCTGGTGGAGCTTGCTGGCAGCAGTATTGTTTATAATTGCTTCTATAACTGATTATTTTGATGGTTATTTGGCAAGAGCAAGAGGTGAAGTCTCTGCTTTCGGAAGATTGTTGGATCCGATAGCTGATAAATTGTTGGTTACTTCCGCATTGGTTGTGTTATTAGCAAAACCTGATATGTTGGTTACCAGATTGAGCTTGATACCTATAATTGTAATCTTGTGCAGAGAGTTATTGGTTTCCGGTTTGCGTGAGTTTTTGCGTGAAGTTAATGTCGGAATGCCGGTAACAAGATTGGCTAAGTGGAAGACAGGTTTTCAAATGACGGCTCTGTCAATGATGTTGCTAAAAGGTTTTTGGTTTTGGGGCGGAATCGGCGAAATGTTGTTATGGATTGCCGGCGTTTTAACCTTTATAACCGGTTATCAGTACTTTCAAAAGAGTCTGGATTATATTCGTAAGGAAGATAAAAAAAATAAAACCAAAAAGACAGTTACAAAAACTGTTGCTAAAAAAACATCTTCAGTAAAAAAGAAGTCGGTTAAAACCAAGGTTGCATCTAAAATAAAAAAATAATTTTTGCATGGTGAGTGTTTTATGACTACAGAGATGAAACATATTTTAGTGGTAGATGATGACACTCGTTTGAGAGTTCTTTTGCAGAAGTTTTTGAGAGAAAACGGATTTTATGTATCTGTTGCCAAAGATGCAACTGAAGCACGTAAATTATTGCAAGTTTACAGGCATGACCTGTTGATTGTAGATGTTATGATGCCAAATGAGAGCGGTTTGGAATTTGTAGCAAAATTGCGTGAAGATAGTGATGTTCCGGTGATTATGTTAACCGCAATGGGAGAAGTTCCGGATAGAATTGCCGGATTAGAAAGTGGTGCTGATGATTACTTGTCTAAACCATTTGAACCGCAAGAATTAGTATTGCGTATTAAAAGTATCTTAAAAAGGACACCCAAAATAAAAGCAAATGCAGATGATTTGCTCAATTTGGGTTCATGTGTGTATAGCATTAGTAAAAAAGAACTTGCGACTAAAAAAGGCGATTTAATCCATATAACACCGGTGGAACAATCTTTACTTAATGTATTGGCAGTAAAGTGCGGTCAGGTATTTACCAGAGAAAAACTGGCGGATATCTTAGGAGCCGGACAAAGCCCTCGTTCAATAGATGTGCAAATAACTCGTTTGCGTAAAAAAATAGAACAAGATTCTAAAAATCCGCGTTATTTGCAGACTGTCAGGGGGAAAGGGTATATGCTGTTGCCCGAATAGGGTATGCAGAGCTTGTATAATGCTTCATCTAGAGCGATTTGTTCAAGTCTCAAAAAATCACGTGCTGTCTGTACGCTAAGTTTTTTGCTTTTCAAATTACTCTATCTAAACCATTCTTCAAGCTCTAAGGGATTGTGTTAAAAGTGTGGAGCTTAAAGGTTTATCAGGAGTGGTTCGTTCAGATAATAAAAGCATTGAGAAATAAGTAAGGAATTTTTTATGCATTTACGTTTATCTCCAAAAATAGAAGCAAAATTATCATATTTGCGTTTAAAGTTTTTACCGCGTACGTTGTTTTTTAGAACAATGCTTTTGATATTTGTACCGCTGATAGTGGTTCAAATTGTTTCGGTTGTGGTGTTTTTTGATGGCAGTTGGAGCCGAATGGGAAGAAAATTATCTGAAAACTTGGCGGCCGAAATTGCCATAATTATTGATATGGCAGAACAAAAAGATATTGAATGGGAGAGAGTTCAAAAAACAGCGGCTAATGTTTTGGGGCTATCTGCCAATAAAATATCTGCAACTGATAAAGCTAAATATTTAAATTTGAAAAATAATAAAATGGTACTTGGATTTTTGGAAACAGAATTGAGAAAAAATTTTCCAAGTGCAAATCCTGAAGTCTTTTTGAGTGCGGATGGGGATACGTTATCAATTCTAATTCATTCTGAAAAAGCAATATATGAATTTACGTGTCCTAAGAAGCGCATTTTCAGTTCTTCAATATTTATGTTTGTAGTATGGATGGCCGGTACATCAGTGTTGTTATTTTTGGTGGCCGTGTTGTTTTTGCGTATTCAAGTCAGGGCAATTTCAGACTTGGCCAAAGCAGCAGAAGATTTTGGTAAGGGTGTTGATAATAAACGTTTTAAACCTTACGGATCTTCAGAAGTCAGAAAAGCTGCAATAGCTTTTATCAGGATGAAAGAACGTATCCAACGTCAGATTAGCGAACGGACACAAATGTTGGCAGGAATATCTCATGATTTGAGAACCCCTTTAACAAGAATGAAGCTGCAAATATCTATGATGAAAGAGGAATACGATAAAAAAGATTTATTGGTTGATGTAGATGAAATGGAAAAAATGCTGAATGGGTATTTGGCGTTTGTTCGTGGCGAAGCTACTGAAGAATATTCTGATGTAAATATTAATCTTCTGTTGGACGACATGGTAGATAAGTTCAGGCTGGCAAATGCAAAAATAAATTATACTTATCAGCATTCTGATGTTGTTATTGTTGCTAGAGAACAGTCTTTACGAAGGGCTGTCGGAAATATTATATCTAATGCCGCAAAGTATGGTAAAAATATTGCAATAAGTTTAAATTATTTTGATAAAAATATAGAAATAATTGTAGAAGACGATGGACCGGGAATTCCTAAAGATAAAAGAGATGATGTCTTTAAGGCCTTTTATCGTCTGGAAAAATCTCGTAATAAAGAAACCGGTGGTGTCGGTTTGGGCTTGTCAATAACAAAAGATGTGATAACCTCTCATGGAGGGACTATAAAATTAGATGATAGTTCTCTCGGAGGATTAAAAGTTGTGATAAATATTCCGCGATAGGGGCAAAAAATGGAAAATAATGAAATTGAAAATGATGAATTGAAGTTGGATTTTGAAGATATGCCCGACTTGAATTTTGATGATGTTGAGGTTGCGGTTGATGAAAATCAAGAAAATGTTTTAATGCAAGATAATCCTGATAGTGATGTGTTTGATGATTTGGTTGAAACCATGATGCCGGAAAAAGAGCCGGTATCTGTAGAAGAACAGGTTGAACCTGAAGAACAAGCAGAATCGGATAAAACTGAAGAAGATGATTATTCGGAAGAAACTTATAGTGATGTTGATATAGAACAAAATGAATCTTCTAATGCGAATCCGGCTTATATTCCTATAACATTCGGTAGAGATGCTAATTTTGTAGAGTGGTATAGCGGAAGTGCAGATGAGCCTATCTTTGAGGTATCAAAGAACTCGGAATCCGGAGATATTATTGGAGATGATGAGTGGCAAACAATACATGTAAATGTCGGCTTAGATAGTTATGGGTGGCAAGTTCATTTTGCGAGTGGATCAATTATGAGTATTGATGATGTGCGAATTTATCAATTAAGAAACGGTGAACTCCCCGAAACAGATGGAGCCATTGTATATGGTTCAACCCGAATAGAATTTAAAAATATAAAAAAGATAACAGTTTATAAAAGCGTACGTTATTTTACTTATGCTTAATTTTGCTTGTTTAGAGGAAAGATTTGTACACTTCCTTGGGCAGGCGCTTCTTCAGTATTTGCTACCGGTAATCCTATTTCTGTAGTTGCCTGTTTCTCGCTTTTTGCAACTGTTTTGGTATTGCGTTCTTGTTTGGGAGCTTTCAGTTGAGGAGATAACGGATAGGCGTTTTTGGGCATGCGGAACAACATATATCCGGAGCCGCCGCCATAGGCCGGTCCTGATATACCAATTGAGTAAAACCCGCCGATGTAGCCATAATCTAAATCAATATAATCTATTGCGAATACGGTTTTTATAGAGCTTTGACCAATAGTTGTCATCTTACAATTATATCCGCTGTCTTCCAATAAAATGTGGTTTACGTTTTTGGCAAAAAGAATCGTTTTAGAGGGGGTGCATTCCGGAGTTTGTCCGCCATAAGTAAGATTGTAATTTAATACCAAATTAATTTTATTGGATTGAGCTTCTATAATAACATCGGTAATTCTTACACTATCAATATATGCATTGGTAGGAGTAATCCCTGATATTAACGGAATGGAAATATAGTTTTCTAAACACGTATGAGCAGAAGAATCGGCTTGGCAGATAAGAGCTTTTTGGTAATTGTTGTTATCAAAAAGCTGTAGCAAACTGTTATATATGTATTCCTTAGACATAGATAATTTAGCGGGAGCGCATTGGTGCGAACGGCAAACAACAATAGAACTTGTTTTTGCCAATGGAGCCGGAGCAACTTCTTTGTTGATGTTTTTATAGTCGGCTTCAACCGGAGCTAACGGATTTGTAAGAATATCAAGAACGCTGCGATTGCGTAAGTAGTCGCAGCCGCATAAAGATAAAACGGCACCAATTGTTAAAATACCTGATGTGAACTTCTTATACATAATTTAACCTTTTGCAAAAAATTATGATTTATATTAGGACAAAGAATATTAAACAACAAAGTTTTTTTGTTACTTATTCAATATTTATTTATGAGGAAAGACTGATGCCGATTTTATTCTTATTTGCAATGCTAGTTTATAGTGCTGATTTGTTTGCGGTAGAAATTAAGGTTATAGATGGCGATAGTATTTATCTGGATAGGCAGGAAATACGTTTGGAGGGGATAGATGCACCGGAGTATCATCAGCAATGTTATAATGAAAACGGAAAATTGTATGACTGTGGAAGAAAGGCTTTTAAGGCACTGAAATTAATGCTTAAGGAAGATGTTATTTGCAAAATCGTTGCCAAAGATCGGTATAAACGAAAAGTGGCGGTGTGTTATTCCGGAGGCAAAAACTTAAATGAAGAAATGGTCAAACGGGGATGGGCTGTGGCGTATGACAGATATACAGATGATTATGTTGATGATGAAAAAACGGCTAAAAAGGCTAAAAAAGGTTTGTGGCAAGGTAAGTTTATGCGTCCGGAACTATATAGGTCATTGCATAGAGATTAAATAAGCAGAAAGTATTTAAGCCGGAATATTTTTGCTTTTTTGGAGAGATTCCTATTGACAGAGACAAAAACTTATGTATATTGCAAAGCAACGTTTTATGTTTAAATAATGTAAAGGTGAAAATATGTACGCAGTTATTAAGACCGGCGGTAAACAATATCGCGTTACAACAGGCGATGTGTTAAAAGTTGAGAAACTTGCCGGTGAAGAAGGAAAAGAAGTTGTATTTAATGAAGTTTTAGCTTTGGGCGATACCATCGGTTCTCCTTTGGTTGACGGTGCTAGTGTTAAAGCTACTGTTTTGAAACAAGCTCGTGATGCTAAAGTTATCGTATTCAAGAAAAAACGCAGACAGAATTATCGTCGTAAAAACGGTCATAGACAGTATATTACAATAGTAAAAATTACTGATGTATGCGGTAAGTAAGTTTTAAGGAGATAGAATTATGGCTCATAAGAAATCAGGTGGTAGTTCCAATAACGGGCGCGACTCTATCGGACGCCGTTTAGGTTTGAAAAAATCCGGCGGTCAGAGTGTTATTCCGGGCAATATTATTGTTCGCCAACGTGGAACTCAATATCATCCGGGTGCTAATGTAGGCATGGGTAGAGATCATACAATCTTTGCCGTTGCTGAAGGTAAGGTGGTATTTTCTAAAAAAGCCGGCAACAAAACAGTTGTTTCTGTTGTTTGTGACTAATTGCTTTTTTAGGTTAAGTTGTAAGTATGGGGGCGCAATTGCAGCCCCTTTACTTTTCATATAAAACGGGTATCTTAGTTAAGAGTAACCGAGTGAGTAAGATAAATGAAGTTTTTGGATCAAGCTAAAATATTTGTACAGTCAGGAGACGGTGGAGCCGGGTGTGTTTCTTTCAGGCGAGAGAAATATATTGAGTTTGGTGGTCCTAATGGTGGTGATGGCGGAAAAGGTGGAAGTGTTTGGGTTGAAGCGGTTACTAACCTTAATACCTTAATAGACTTTAGGTATCAACAGCATTTTAAAGCTCAAAAAGGTCGTAACGGAATGGGATCTGATAAAACCGGACCTAAAGGCGAAGATATTGTAATTAAAGTTCCGATAGGTACAGAGATTTTGGCTGATGACCAAGAAACCTTGATTGTGGATATGATAACGCCGGGACAAAGATATTTGTTAGCAAAAGGCGGCGATGGCGGAAGAGGTAATGCTCAGTTTAAGTCCTCAACCAATCAAGCGCCCAGATACGCAGAACCAGGGTGGCCCGGACAAGAAATGTGGGTGTGGTTGCGATTAAAAGTGATAGCTGATGTTGGGTTGATTGGTATGCCTAATGCCGGAAAATCAACATTTTTATCGGTGGTGACATCTGCTCGTCCCAAAATTGCGGATTATCCGTTTACAACTTTGCATCCTAATTTGGGGGTGGCTTGGGTTGATGGTTATGAAATGGTAATTGCAGATATTCCGGGGTTAATTGAAGGCGCTCATGAGGGTGTCGGTTTGGGAGACAGATTCTTAAAACATGTAGAGCGTTGTTCGGCTTTTTTGCATTTGATTGATGCGACATCTGATGATGTGGTTCAGGTCTATGAGGCAATTCGTAAAGAGTTAGATTTGTATAATGATGTATTAAAGCAAAAACCGGAAGTAATAGTTTTGAATAAGGCAGATGCACTTACAGACAAAGAGGTAGCAAAAAAGCAAAATGCGCTGGAAAAAGCTATCGGTAAAAAAGTGTTGATAATGTCGGCAATTGCTAAAAAGGGAATTTTTGAGTGCTTGCTTGAGGTAAATAAATATATAACCAGAGAACGTAAGCATAAAGACGAAGATGATAAACAAATAGTGGTTGAAACTGATAGCAAACCATGGTCACCATTGGATTAAGGAGAATTTGAATGGTTAAAAAGAATGTTAGCAAAGATGTTGCAGAACAAATTTTAGATATAATTACCGAATCTTTAGATGACGGTAAGGCTAATGATGTTGTGGTAATGGATTTGCAAGGAAAAACATCTATAGCTAATTATATGGTGGTTGCAAGCGGAACATCTCAACGTCATGTAGCAGCTTTAGCAGAACAAATTCAGATGAAGCTTAAAACATCAGGTTTTAAGGCAACCGTAGAAGGCGAAGAAAAGGCAGATTGGGTGCTTATAGATGCGTTTGATGTTATTGTGCATATCTTTAAACCGGAAGTCAGAGAGTTTTATTCTATAGAAAAAATGTGGTCTTCTGTAGCGAATATACGATTAGTTGCAAAATAAGTTTTTTTGTTTGGTTAAAAAAAGGCATATGATGATGGCCAAGATCCGTCATTGGTAACTTTTGTGTCGGATATGCAATAATATTTGGAATGAAATTTTCCGAATAGTGAAGATTTCAGAACAAAATTATTTGGCACTTTTGTTAAAGCTTGTAGTGGAAAATAGATTGTATCTACCAAGCGCCACTCGGCCATGATCCGTCATTGGTAACTTTTGTTTGTGTAAACATAGCATCATATGAAGTTAATGATGCCGGCATAGCAGGAGGATAACCGCTTAAATTGTAAGCTTGTATAAACATACGATAACCATCTGTAAGTGTATCTGGTAATATAGGAATATTTCCCGTTAATTTAGTACAACGATAAAACATAAACCTACCATTGGTTAAATTAGGTGGAAGATTAGGTATTTCACCAGTTGCATAACTACAATCTCCGGCAAAACTTGTTTGATACGCACTACCAACTTGCGAGTTTGCATCTTTCCAATTACTCAAATCTAATTGCTCAAAACTAATAACATAGCCATTTGTTGGTGATATTTTTATTTTACTGATACTACCATTAATTGTAATTTGATAAACTCCGGCGGTACTATACTTATGGTAAATCCAAGTTGCATATCCTTCTTGATAACTGGTATTGCCATCTCCCCAATCAATTGAAACATATTCTGTGGAACTAATTCTTGAAACACCCAACTCGCCATTTGCTTCCATTTGATAAGTTATTTTTACAGCTCCGGTGGTTTCTGCAGTACAAAATTTTCCACTTGGAACAAGTTTGTATCCACTTTCACAAGTATAAATTTTGTAGTGTGTTGTTCCACATTGAGATTTGGAATCGAAAGATAATGCATTAAGATTTGTTTCCGCAATATAACTACCCCATTCACAACGAACACATGTGTTGTCTATTATTTGGAAATCTGTTGTACAGTAATTTAATTTATATTTTTTAACATTGCCACATGTTATATTACTGCAACTTCCCGCATTTGGGCAGCTATCTAAGTTATAGTCTCCAAAATCACAAGCCTGACAAGTATTTCCACTTTTTTCATATCCGTTATTGCAAGAACTTAATTTATACTTCTTAGTACTATTACCACAACCGACGGTGCAATTAGTACAAGTGGCATTGGCAGGACAAGAAGTCAGTGTATAAGCCGAACAGTCGGTTGGTACACAGGTCTTTCCGACTTCACACTTACTTGCACAGTCCTGCCAATAGCTATCGCAACCTAAATCGGTTGCATTATCGGTACGATTACGGCAATTATCCGCATAACATTTCTGACATTTAGAGGAACAATCTGAAAAATAACTCTCACATCCGTAATCACAAGGCTCTACACTGGTACGATTATGACAATTATCAGTATAACATTCTTTACATTCTGTCGGACAACCTTCCGCCTCAAAAGTAG
>JAFTII010000011.1 GCA_017457005.1 Alphaproteobacteria bacterium
CTGACACTGATAATCACAACTCAAACACAAACCCTCATCTTCGGCTTGTTTACACGGATCTATGTTACATTCCGTATAATGAACTCCGTCTTCGTCCTCACAAGAGGCGCCGCCCAGAACATGCTCACAGGATGTTTCATCATAAGGATACTCATCTATATCACATTTACATTTTTGATAATTTACTGTTCCGTCTTTAGATGTGCAACTGTCGCCATCAGGTATTTTACCTTCTGAACGACATAATTCTTCGGTATAAGGAAAAGAGGCTAATTTACAAATCCAATTGGAACAACAGGTTTTAGGACCGTAATAGTAATCAGTGCAAACAACATCTTCGCCGATTGCGGATAAGTCCAACATTCCGGCATAATTAGAACACGAGAAATCTTCGCCGCCATTGTTGGGACGTTCTTTATCTTCGCCATTAACGCGGTGCGAATAAAGTTGTTTACGCTGATAATCCGGCAACAACCATACTTTGGCTGTTGCAACCCTAACTTGCAACACAAGCATCAAAATAATCAGCGAAATGATCGTAACCTTTCGCATTTTATTATCCTTATATTCTATCCATTTATTATGCTAACATACCGCTTCTATAGTGTCAAACAAAAATTAAAAAACATAATGCCTGTAAACGAAGCAGGAAATATTACAGCGTACATAAACGTACGTGAGGACACTTTTGACTTGAGCAAATTGCTCCAGATGACACATTATGCAACCTTCATTAAAACCAGAAGAATAGGCTAGATAGAGGGATTTGAAAAGCAAAAATACCGCAGCGTACATAAACGTACGTGAGGATACTTTTGACTTGAACAAATCGCTCCAGATGACACTTTATGCAACCTTCATTAAAACCCGGAGAATGGGTTAGATAGAGGGATTTGAAAAGCAAAAGTACCGCAGCGTACATAAACGTACGTGAGGACACTTTTGACTTGAGCAAATCCCTCTAGATGACACATTATACGAGTTTTAATCTTTGCCGATATTCAAATTACGATTAATATTTACCGATAAAATTATACCAAAACTGGCCATTACGGAGATTATAACAGTTCCTCCATAAGAAATTAGCGGGAGGGGAACACCTACTACGGGGATTAGCCCCAGAACCATGGAAATGTTTATCATTACGTAAAGAAAAAAGTTTGTTGTAAGCCCTATTGCCAAGAGTTTTCCGAAATAACTTGCTGAACGTAAAGCGAATGCAAAACTGGCTATTATAAGAAGCATATTTAAGAGTACGACAAATACGGCTCCTATCATTCCAAATTCTTCTGAAAGCATTGTAAAAATAAAGTCTGTATGTTTTTCCGGAAGGAAATTAAGATGGCTTTGTGTTCCTTTTAAGAAACCTTTACCGAACACGCCTCCGGAACCTAGTGCTATTTTAGATTGAATTATATGATAACCCGCACCTAACGGATCACGCTCAGGGTTTAAGAATGTCAAAACACGATTCTGTTGATATTCATGTAACAAATTCCAAACTATCGGTAAAGAAACTAAAACACTGAGCAAAACCAAACCGAACTTCCAAAGTTGAACACCTACAGCAAAAAATATTGCACCGGCCGTAAAAATTAACATCAACGCTGTTCCCAAATCAGGTTGTGTCATAACCAAAAACGATGGTATTGCAACCATTAAGGCAGGAATAATTATCCCCTTTGTTGTCTCAATAGTTTGCAATGATGTAGAATGAAAATAACGGGCAAGAGCTAAAACCAACGCAATTTTCATTAATTCTGACGGTTGTAATTTCATGAAACCCAAATTTATCCAACGTTGAGCGCCCATTCCTACATGTCCGCCAACTTCAACCAAAACTAACAATATGAGCGTTGCAAAATAGAACAAATACGCATACCGCATAAACAAACGAACATCTATCAAAGATAATGCTATCATCAAGCAAAATCCCAAACCAAATCGCAACAAATGATTTAAAGCCCATGGCTCCCAAGAACCGTTAGCTGCGGAATACAACATTACCGTCCCCATAGCGGCAATAATCAAAATCAACATAATATAAAAGAAACTCAAATTTTGAATTTTTTCTTTTAATGTTGGCGGCTGATTTTTTATACTTGTTTCATAAAATTTATACATTACTTATTTCTCATTTATTATCGGATGTATCTTCTAATTTTAGAGCTTCTAACAATAGATTGGCCCCTATCGGCGCTGCTACGGCAGACCCGCTTCCGCCATGTTCAACCAATACCGCTACCGCATACCGCGGATTATCATGCGGAGCATAGCCCACAAACAACGCATGATTACGATATTTCCAAGGCATATCTTCTTGTTTTATAATTCCGCTCTGGCGTTCTTTCATGGTAATTCGGCGCACTTGTGTTGTACCTGTTTTTCCGGCCATTTTCAATCCTTTATAATTGAATCTGGAACCAAAAGCCGTACCGCCGGTCAGATTAACAACATCAAACATTCCTTTTTTTACGATAGAGATATAATCTTGGTTTATTGGAATTTTATTAAACTTCGGCTTATTGTTTTCCGTCATTTTATTAAAAGTCGGCTCAACTTCATAACCACCGTTAGCAATTCTTGCCACCATTGTTGCTAATTGTATTGGGGTGGTCAAAATATACCCCTGACCAATGCCGGAAATAAGGCTTTCTCCCTGTTGCCAAGGTTCACCGAAACGCCGTTTTTTCCATTCCGTATCAGGAATAAGACCTTCTTTTTCATTTTCTAAACCAATATTTATTTTCTGCCCCAAACCAAATCTTCTTGCCATATTGGCAATTTTATCAATTCCCAACTTTTGTGCTGTCTCATAAAAGAAAATATCACAAGAATGCTGCAGAGCTTGAGCCACATCAATATAACCATGCCCCTCCTTCTTCCAGCAGTGGAAAGCATGATTACCCAAAAACATTTTTCCGGCACAAAAAGACCTTGTATTGGCATTAATTACACCACTTTCCAGAGCCGCCAAAGCTACTACCATTTTAAAAGTTGAACCCGGAGAATATTGTCCGGATATGACTTTATTAATTAAAGGATTCCGTTCATCTTGATTGAGTTTCTTCCAATCTTCGGCTTTAATTCCTTGTGTCATAAGATTCGGGTCAAAAGATGGAGCCGAAACAAACGATAATATTTCGCCGCTGTTAACATCCAACAAAACGGCAGCTCCGCTTTCTTCACCGAACAACTCATAAGCCTTATTTTGTAATCTGATGTCCAAACTCAAATCTATTCTGTCACCGGCAACACCGTCATTACGCTCAATTTCTTTCATTACACGTCCGATTGCATTAACCTCTAATTTTTGGTTTCCGCCTCGTCCGCGTAATTTTTTTTCATGCAGTTTCTCAATACCTGACTTTCCGATTTTAAATCCGGGAACTTCCAACAACGGATCATCTTTTACATCATTATCCGATACAGATGAAACATAACCTATAACATGAGCCGTTTGTTCGGCAAAAGGATAGTGTCTGCTCAAACCTTCATCAATAATAACTCCCGGCAAATCAGAAGAATTCAACAATATTTGAGCAACTTGTTCCCAATTCAAATTATTTTTAATTCTGATAGGCACAAAACTTCTATTTCTTTTTAAGTTTTTTCTGATTTTATCTTCTTCTTCATCAGAAAGTGGCATAATCTTCTTAAAGGCATCTAATGTTGTTTTAATATCTGTAGTTTGTTCCGCCACTATCATAGCCTGAAAATCTTGCTTATTAGTCGCCAACATCTCCCCGTTGCGATCATATACACCACCTCTCGGTGGCACAATTAAGCGTGTGGAAATTCTATTTTCATCAGCCAGTGTTTTATATTTATCTGCCTGATAAACCTGCAAATAATACAAACGAAAGATCACAATCAATAAAGCAAAAACTTGTAGCCCGCCCAAAATCAGCGAACGCTCTATTAACACTTTTCCTTTGTCATTATCCCTATTCATAAACCTAATCTTTCATCAATTTATTTTGAATAAAAGCCAATAATAATGACAATAGCGGATAAATTGCTATCGTAATCATATATCCGAAACATAACATTGATAACGGCAAAAACCTGCTATAATAAACCGATATAAGCAACCATTTACCAAACATTGTTACCAATAATAACAACATAAAGCCATACCACAAAACAATAAACGGTTTAGCATTAAAAAATCGTGATGTAAGATTAACCAACATATACATAAGTAACATCCCAAAGATACAAGATCCTAACGGAGATGCACTTAAAATATCATCCCAAAGCCCCAAACAAAATACTGACCACAAATTAAAAATATCCGGACGATGTTGCAACCAAAAATAAACACAAGCAACTCCGACCATCGGTCTGATACCATTTAAAGAAAAAAGGCCCAATGGCATATAAAATATTGTAATCAGCAAAGCTGATACTACAAACGGTAATAAACGCTGAAACAAAGAAGAGATATCCTCATCTAAATTTTCACTCATTTTCTTTACCCTTAGTTTCAGTATTTTGAATTAAAGTATCACTAACCACATTATAATTTACAATTTTTACGTATTCCAACTGCTCTAAATCACTAAAAGGCTTAACCATAATTTCATTTTTTGTTACTCTGATAACTTTTCCTATCGGGAGGCCTGACGGAAATACACTGGCAACACCGGAAGTCACTATTCTATCGCCTACCTTAACATCTGCATCTAAAGGTATGAATATCATTTTGGGAGTATTGGTATTATCTCCGGATAAAATACCGCGAACACGAGTATTTTCAACAACAACCGGTATTTTAGAGTTAATATCGGTTATCAAAATAATTTTAGTATAATTAGACCCGACTTTATCAACTCTGCCGACAAGTCCCTTATCCGAAAGAACCACTTGCCCTTTTTCTACCTTAGTATCTCCTACATAAGCCACCATAGAATGAGCAAACGCGCTTCCTTCTTCGGCAACAACTTTAGCCGTAACAAAATCAACTTTTGGCGGAGTAACATAATTCAACAAAGAAGCAAGCAACTTATTTTCAACCTCTAATGATTTATAACGATTATAAATCATATTTAATCGTTGATTTTCAAGTCGCAGTTGATGATTATCGGCATATATATTGCCAATATTTTTAATAAAATCATACCCGTTTGCTATCAAACGTGCCGGCAAAACCAAAACATCCACCACCGATGCCACCACATCAGTTGCAACTCCTGATGTCTTGTCTATTATGGCATTATCGGTTTTATTCAAAAGCATCAAAACAAATGCTGCCAAAAACAAAATTACCAGCACAAATTTCTTGGCCAGTAACCGTATGCGACTAAAATGTATGATTAAACTTCTACGATGCTTCATCTATAGACCTTTTTAAATATACCAAAAGCAAAAAAGGCTTATAGCGCTGCAATACTCGCTATAAGCCTTTAAACATTAGTACATTGTTGACAGAATAGTCTTTAATTTATCAATTTCTTCCAATGCTTTTCCGGTTCCTCTGACCACACAAGCTAAAGGCTCTTCAGCAATAGATACCGGCAATCCGGTTGCGTTACGCAGCACCTGATCCAAATTAGCCAATTTGGCACCTCCACCGGTTAACACAATACCTTTGTCAACAATATCAGCAGCCAATTCCGGAGCTGTGTATTCCAAAGCAACTTTCACAGCTTCAACAATTTGAGCTACCGGTTCAGCCAAAGATTCTGCAACTTGACGTTCAGAAATAACGATTTCTTTCGGGACACCATTCATCAAATCACGACCTTTAATCTCAAAGGTACGACCATCACCTTTTTCCGGCACACAAGCAGAGCCGATTTCTTTTTTAATACGTTCTGCACTACCTTCACCAACCAACAAATTATGGTTTCTGCGAATATAGGAAATAATAGCCGCATCCATTTTATCTCCGCCAACTCTTACCGAACGAGCATAAACAATACCACCTAAAGAGAGTACGGCAACCTCAGTAGTACCGCCGCCAATATCAACCACCATAGAACCGGTAGGCTCGGTTACGGGCAAATTTGCACCGATAGCTGCAGCCATTGGCTCTTCAATCAGCCATACTTTTCTGGCTCCTGCTGCTTCTGCTGATTCCTGAATAGCTCTACGTTCAACTGCCGTAGATCCGGAAGGCACGCAAACAATTACCATAGGCATTGCAAAAGAATGACGATTATGCACTTTGCGGATAAAATACTTAATCATTTCTTCAGCAATTTCAAAATCAGCAATCACACCATCACGCAACGGACGAATAGCATGAATATTTCCGGGAGTACGACCAAGCATTTGCTTAGCTTCATTTCCCACCGCCAATACTTGTTTTTTTCCACGATATTCTTCTATTGCAACTACGGACGGCTCATTCAGAACAATTCCCTTTCCTTTAACATAAACCAAGGTATTTGCCGTACCCAAATCAATTGCCATATCCGCTGAAAACCAACCAAATAATCTTGATAACATCTAATTTTCTCCGCTTTATATATTTTTCTTTTTAATTATTTTTATAACGTTTAAATTCACGGCGCAACAGTAAATTACTTTTTATAACAACAATTAATTTCTATTTCCGCTTTTAATTTATTTCTAAACCAAGTCCTTTGTCTTTTCGCATATTGTCTGGTATGAAGTTTAGCTAATTCAACGGCTTCTGACAAAGAACATTCATTATGCAAAAATTTTCTCAACTCCGGTACTCCGAGCATCTTCATTGCCGGCAAATTATCCGGCAAATTCAAACCATCCAACCACCGAACTTCATCTAAAGCACCGATTTTCATCATTTTATCAAATCGCAAAAAACAACGTTCATCAAGTTCTTCTACCGAAGGAAGCAGCTTTATCACTCTAAAATCCGCCTCCGGTAATTGTTTTATCATCGGTTTATTATACCATTCTGCTATTGATTTTCCGGTACCCAAAAATATTTCTGCCGCTCTTCGTACTCTGGTTGTATCTTTTGCATTTAACATTTTTGCGCCCAATTCGTCATGTTGCAACAACCACTCATAAACATTTGCTATCATTGCAACATGTTCTTTAATTTTTTGCGCAATTTCAGGAATGGGCGTTGTACCGTTAATCAGATTATCAATATACATCCCGGTTCCTCCCACAACTACCGGAATTTTTTTTCTTTTCCAGATTTCCCGTATTTTAATTACAGCCAAATTAAGCCAATCAACTACCGTCCCGTTTTTAGAAGGATGATAAATTTCAAACAAATGATGCGGTACTTTAGCTTTATCATCTTTTGTTGGCGCCGCCGATATAATAGGAGTACCATCATATATCTGCATTGAATCCGCATTAACAATTTCTCCGTTATAGCGCAAAGCCAAATCTATTGCTAAATCAGATTTTCCGGAAGCCGTGGGACCTCCGACAACAATTACCGAATTGCTCTTTAATTCTGCTAATTCAATCATAAAATCAGTTTTCCAAAGTTCTGCAACTTGCTGACATTACTAATCTTTCGCATAAATCAGCGTATGATATTCCAACATATTTAGCTTGCTCAGGCACCAACGATAACGGTGTCATTCCCGGATGCGTATTAATTTCCAAAAATACCGGTCCGTCTTTTGCATTATAACGAACATCTATTCTTGATACAGATTTGCATTCCATCTTTTTGTGCAATATTTCAGCCCATTGCTTACATTTTTCTGCAACTTCATCAGGAATCTCTGCCGGCAACACGTGTTTAGTAACTCCATCTGTATATTTAGCTTTATAATCATAAAATTCTACCGATGGTCTAATTTCCGTAACCACATACGCTTTGCCATCAATACAAGCGACCGTT
Source organism: Alphaproteobacteria bacterium (assembly GCA_017457005.1). Lineage (GTDB taxonomy): Bacteria > Pseudomonadota > Alphaproteobacteria > RF32 > CAG-239 > CAZU01. The sequence continues at coordinate 7,802 of JAFTII010000011.1, forward strand.
AGTTCTTTTCCCTCAACAAACTTCTCCACTAAAATTTCTATATTTTCATCATCATAACAGACATGCTTCAAATCATCTTCATCCATAACCACAAACACCCCGACACTGGAACCGTCACTAACCGGTTTCAAAACATAAGGCATAGATATTGAAGTTCCTCTATTCCAAAAATCCTTAACTTTTAATTTTTCGCTCAAGGCAACTGTAATTCCACAAGATTTTGCTATATTTTTGGTAATATTTTTATCCATACCTAATAAAGAAGCTTTTACACCTGAATGAGTATAAGGAATTTGTAACATATCCAACAGACCTTGCACTTCTCCGTCTTCACCCCAATTTCCATGCAACGCATTAAAAACTACATCCGGTTTTTCTTTTTTTAATATTTCCACCAGTTTCCACCCATCTCTCATATCAAATTCAACAACATCAAAGTCTTTTTGGCGCAAAGCTTCAGCCACGCCTTTCCCGGAAACTAAGCTCACTTCTCGTTCATGAGAAAAACCTCCCATCAGAACCAGAACTTTTTTAGACATTTTTAACTCCTTTATTCTATATAATTTGAATATATTCTAGCTTCAAAATCTAAAGAAAGAATAAAACAAATGAAAAAACTTTTACCAACCGTATTTTTATTTTTGTTATTTACTGTTACAAATGCATCGGCATTTGAAGTCAAACATCATTTTAACATCACGCTTGGCGCATTTGATGCCGGACGCTCTTCTCTATCCTATAATCTTACTTCTCAATCCTATCAAGTAAAATCATCTGTCCGCACGCATGGATTTTTTGATACCTTATATCCTTTTCAAGCCAATTATTTTACCACCGGTAAAATTATAAAGGACAAATTACAAACCACTGATTATCGCTATGCTTCCGAAAGCCGTTTTAATAAACGTACTAAAGAGCTGGTTTATAATGAAAAAGGCGTACCGATATATCGTATAAGTACTAAAAATGACAAGTCTAAAAAATCAAAAATAAATGATACCGAAAAATATCAAGGAACAACGGATCTTCAAACCGTATTAGCCGAATTCATAAAACAATATAATGAACTCAAATTTTGCGATTCTCGCATGGAAGTATTTGACGGCAAGCGGCGTTTTGATGTAATATTCAAAGATGAAGGACAAGAATCCGTCCAACCTTGTACCCCAAACGGATATTTTGGAGTTGCAGCTAAATGCTCTATGTATATTGACAAACTCAACTCTGATGATGATGACCTTTTATGGCAACTGACTTCTGAACGACCGGTATATTTTTTGATATTGGAAACACCTGAAACCCACAAACCGTTCATTGCCCAAATCAAAATTAAAAGCACTCCTTTGGGCGAACTGGACGTATGCACTACAAATGTAACAACAAAGGAATAATCTATGCACAACAAATCCGAACTTTTACTTCCGGCAGGATCACTCATAAAACTCAAAACTGCCATTTTATATGGAGCCGATGCCGTTTATGCCGGAACCCCGGATATGTGCTTACGCGCTCAAAGTAAATTTACTTTAGAAGAATTACGGGAAGGTATAAATTTTGTTCACTTACACGGCAAAAAAATATATCTGACTCTTAATTTATTTATGCACAACCGAGACGTTGAAAAACTTCCCACCTTTGTAGAAACTTTACGCCAACTGCAACCTGATGGTGTCTTAATTGCTGACCCCGGAGTATTTATGTACGTTAAAGAACACGCTCCGGAACTCAACTTATTCGTATCAACTCAAGCAAATATCTGCTCAGCACAAGCCGTCAAATTCTGGCAATCACAAGGCGCCAAATTATGCGTTTTAGGACGAGAAGTTACTTTTGCAGAAATGAAAGAAATTCGCAATCAATGCCCTGATATATTATTAGAATGCTTTATGCATGGTGCTATGTGTATGTCTTATTCAGGTCGTTGTTTAATTTCCAACTATCTGGCCGACCGCAGTGCCAATCAAGGAAAATGCGCTCACTGTTGCCGTTGGCATTATAAATTACACCTACGACTCAAAGACGGAACAATTAAAGAAATAGAAATTAATGAAGACAATAAAAATGCTTTTGAATTTTTATTGGAAGAAGACTTTCGCCCTGGAGAATACTACGAAATTATGGAAGATGAAAACGGCGGCTATATGCTTAACTCCAAAGATATGTGCCTCATGCCAAGACTTTCGGATCTTTTAAGTATTGGCATGGATTCTCTAAAAGTTGAAGGGCGTAATAAAACAGAGTATTATGCTGCCATTGTTGCACGAACATACCGTCAAGCTATTGATGACTGGTACAATAACCCCGACAATTGGAACTACAATAAATATATGGACGACTTATACACACTTCAAAATCGTGGTTATTGTTTAGGATTTCATGACGGAAAACTTACCAACATCAGTCAAAATTATGAATACACTCGCACTTTAGGGGACTGGTTATTTGCAGGTTCAATAGTTGAATGGCAAAATGATGAAGCCGTTTTTGAAGTTCGTAATTATATCAATAGCGGAGAATTTATAGAATTTCTAATTCCCAACGGTTTAAACAATCTTCGTTTAACATTATCTGAATTTGAAGATGCTGATACCGGAGAAATCACCTCTAAAGTATCTGCCGGACAAAACAAACGCATTAGGATTCGTCCTCATCATTGGTCTCAACCGATTGAAGAGATAAAAAAATTACTTCCGCAGTATGTAATTGCACGCAAACCCGTTCCTTTGCAAGGCGAATCTCGTCAAATGCTTGATAAGAAAAAAGACGAATTTGCAATCCTTTGCAAATAATATTCATCAATCAAAAAGGGGACTTGCTAATTGCAAATCCCCTTTTTTTTAACCGATATGGCTAACTATTTTTTATATTTGGATCTAGCCACATAATGAGTATGCAACAACTCATGAGCCTTATGCCCACCGGCATCACCCAAATATTCCTTATAAAGCGTTTTAACAGATTCATTATGATGAGAAAGACGATTCTTTGCTTCCAGATCTTCATTCATCAAACCGGCAGAACGTAATTTACGAATTTCATCGGTAATACCGCGAGGTTTCGGTTGTCCTGGTAACATTACTCTTGGCTGTCCTCCGCCGGAAACACATCCGCCCCTGCAAGCCATAACTTCTACAAAATGATATGGTATTTCTTCGCCGGCTTCACGAGCTGCACGAATTTTATCAAGAATTACCTCAATATTTCCACAGCCATGTGCAACTGCAATTTTTACCTTAGTACCTTTAATATCAATCTCAGCTTCTTTAACTCCGTCTAAGCCTTCTATAGCTTGGAAGTTAACTCCGCCAAGTTCTTCGCCGGTAATGTAATAATATGCGGTGCGCAAAGCAGCGGTCATAACTCCTCCGGTAACTCCGAAAATAGTTCCGGCTCCGGAATATTCGCCTAACGGATTATCAGCTTCTTCTTCAGGCAAATTACGGAAATCAATACCGGCTTGCTTAATCATTCTGCATAATTCACGAGTAGTCAAAGACACATCAACATCCTGATATCCGGAACTGCTCATATCTTTACTGCGAGTAATTTCCCACTTTTTAGCCGTACACGGCATTACTGAAACCACTCTTATTTTAGCAGGATTAATTGCCATTTTTTCAGCATAATAAGTTTTAGCTAAGGCTCCGACCATTGATTGTGGAGATTTGCAGGTTGAAAAATTATCAATCATATCATGATGATATTTCTCTAACATATCAACCCATGCCGGACAGCATGACGTAAACATCGGTAATTTTTCAGGTTCTTTAGTAAACCGATTCACAAACTCGGTTGCTTCTTCAATAATCGTTAAATCTGCACCGAAATTAGTATCAAAAACCTTATTAAAGCCCAATCTACGCAATGCCGCATAAGTCTTTCCGGTTAAATTTTCGCCAAAGCAATAACCGAATTCTTCTCCGATAGCTACTCTGACTGCCGGAGCAATTTGTACAACCGTAACAATATCCGGATCGCTCAACATATCCCACACTTTTTGAGTTTCATCATACTCAACAATTGCCCCGGTCGGGCAATGAGCAGAACATTGACCACATTTAATACACGGACTATCTGCCAAATCAATACCCCCGGCAGCGGTAATCCTTGTAGCCAAACCGCGATTCAAATAACTCAAAGCCCATACATTTTGTTGGTTTTGGCACACCTCTACACATCGTCCGCAAACCACGCACTTAGACGGATCCAAAACGATTGACTTTGTTGAATCATCTTTTTCCAACTTTTTATTAAGCTTTGGCAAACGACTGCTTTCAATACCAAATGTATTTGACAAATCTTGCAGTTCACAGTGTCCTGAACGAATACAAGTCAAACACTCATTTGGGTGTGTACTCAAAATTAATTCCAAAACAGTTCTGCGAACAGATACTATTTCAGCATCTCCGGTAATAACTTCCATCCCTTCTGCTACCGGAGTACAGCATGAACGTAGGATTCTGCCATTAACTTTCACAATACACATTCCGCAACCGGCACTCGGATCAACATCCGGATGCTTACATAAAGTAGGAATATCAATATGAGCTTGACGTGCAGCTTCCAAAATTGTTGTACCTGCTGGAACATCTACTTCAAAATTATCAATTTTTAACTTAACCATTATTATTTCTCCTCTCCGGCAGGTTTATTATCTACGAGTTTGTCCAAATACTCGTTTTCAAAGAACTTCAATGTAGAAAGCACCGGATTCGGAGCTGTTTGCCCCAATCCGCAAAGTGATGCTTTTTGCATTGCAACTGCGATTCGTTTTAAATCTTCCAAATCTTGTTTTGTTGCTTTTCCTTTATTAATTTTTTCAAGCAACAACAACATTTGTTTTCCGCCGATTCTGCATGGAGCGCATTTTCCGCAAGACTCATCTACGGTAAAATCAAGATAGAAATTTGCAATATTTACCATATCAGAAGTATCATCCATCACAATCATACCGCCTGATCCCATAATAGATCCCAACTTCTTCAATTCTTCATAACAAACCGGCATATCCAAATATTCTGCGGGGATCACACCACCAGATGGCCCACCTGTTTGCACGGCTTTTAATTTTTTACCGTTTGGAACTCCTCCGCCGATTTCATTTACAATTTCATTAATACTGGTTCCCATTGGGACTTCAATCAATCCGGAATGTTCAACCTGTCCGGTCAAAGCAAATACTTTTGTACCTTTAGATGTCTCCGTACCGAAAGAAGCAAACCAATCTGCACCCTTCAATATAATTTTAGCCACATTGCCCAAAGTTTCCACATTGTTCACGCAAGACGGCTTATTCCATAATCCCTTGTCGGTCGGATAAGGCGGACGCGGGCGAGGTGTACCTCTGTTACCTTCAATAGAGCGAATAAGAGCGGTTTCTTCACCACATACAAATGCACCAGCACCAAGACGAACTTCAATATTAAAATTAAAGTCGGTTCCCATAATATTATTGCCTAAGAGTCGATTCTTTTTACAAGCCTTAATAGCCTTTTCCAAACGCTCAACCGCCAACGGATACTCGGCACGAACATAGAACCAACCTTGTGTTGCTCCGATTGCATAAGCAGCAATCATCATACCTTCAATAACAGAATGCGGATCTCCCTCCAAAATAGAACGATCCATATACGCTCCGGGGTCTCCTTCATCACCGTTACAAATAATAAACTTTTCATCAACAGTCGGTACTTTAGCTGCAAACTCCCACTTCAAACCGGTTGAAAATCCGCCGCCTCCACGACCACGCAAACCTGACTTCTTTATTTCATTAACAACATCAGCAGGTTTCATTGTCTTAAGAACTTTTTCCAGAGCCAAATACCCGCCTCTGGCAATATATTCCTGAATATCTTCAGGATCCATATGACCGGCATCTTTCAGCACTACTTTTTCTTGTTTAGTAAAAAACGGCAAATCCAAAGACAAAACATGCTCTTGCAAAAACGGAGGTAGCTCATAAACTTCTCCTTCTGCTAATTTCAATGCAGGCACCACATGTTCCGTAATTACCAACCTTGCTACCAGTGGCTCAATTCTCTTATACAAAACATCTTTCTGTCCTTTAACCTCAACCCTTATCAACGGTCCTTGTGCGCAAAGCCCCATACATCCGGTAGCAACAATACGAACTTTATCTTCTATTCCATGTTCACTGATTGCTGCTTTCAAAATATCAATAATGGTATCACTGCCTGAAGATTTACATCCGGTAGAATGGCAACAATAAATACTGCATAAAAACTTATCCATTTCGGCATTTTTATTTTTTGCAATCTCATGAATATCAAATCTTTTATCTAAATCCATCTCGGCCATAATTTTACTCCTCATCTTCACTAAGTTTTTTGCGCCATTCATCAAGAATATTGCGAACATCTCCCGGAGTTACACGTCCGTATGTTTTACCGTTAACCACACAAACCGGAGCCAATCCGCAACATCCCACACAACGCACACTTTGTAAGTGGAACATCTTATCCGGAGTACTTTCACCTTCCCCGATTCCCAATTCTTTTTTAAATTCCTCTAAAACTTTATCATTTCCTTTCAAATAACAAGCTGTACCGGTACAAACCGAGATAACGGCTTTACCTGGAGCGTCAAGTTTAAAGAAATTATAAAATGTCAACACTTCATAAATTCTGGCCAACGGAATTCCCATTCCTTCTGCTACATCCATAGCATCTTCCCAAGGGATATATCCCTTAACCCCTTGAATTTCATGCAAAGCCATGATTAGCGATCCGCGTTTTTTACGCCATTTGATAGCAGCTTGCGCGGCCAAAGAATTATTATCCATCAAAATCTCCTTTGTTATTTGTTTATTCTTGTACCATCTTAGAGTCAAAAATTTTGCCGTTCAAGAAGATTCTGTTTCCTCCCCTGATTTTTAGCTTTTTTTAGCCCTGCAAACTAAAAATTTACATATTTTATGTACTATTTGCAAAATTTTTGTTTCTTAATCAGATTATTTGTATATAATCAAGCGCATGAAAAAATTAAATTTATACATATTAAAGCAGATTCTGATAGGTTTCTTGCTGGTTTCCTTTTCGTTGATGTCAATTATTTGGCTCACGCAATCTTTACGTTTTGTTGATTTAATTACCAACAAAGGAATTTCCATCAGTCTTTTTGCAGAACTGACATCTCTGCTCATGCCCCGAATATTCACAATTTTATCCCCAATATCATTATTTGCGGCAGTTTTATTTGTATATAATCGCATGCTTTCTGACCGAGAATTAGTTGTCATGAAAGCTGCCGGCATTAGTCCGTGGCAAAATGCCAAACCAGCTGTTATATTTGGTATCATAATGGCTTGTTTTAATGTTTATATTATGAACATCTTAATCCCCAAAGCTGAAGAAGCATTTCATGAATTACAATGGCGAATCAAAAATGATGTTTCCCACCTGATGTTCAGAGAAGGAGAGTTCACGACCCTTCAACACAATTTAACCGTATTTATAACCTCACATCAACCGGATGGCTCTGTTGGTGGAATTTTAATAAACGACGAAAGAAACCCCAAAAGTCGCTCAACCATCTCTGCCGAGCTTGGCAGGATTATTCACACCGACAAAGGCCCTCGCATTATTTTAGTAAACGGCAATCGTCAAGAAATCAGCAATACCAACGGTTCTTTCAGTTCCATATCTTTTGACCGATATTCCGTAGATTTCGGGGTAAAAGGAACACGTGCCAAAAAAGCAGCCGGTGCCAGACAAAAAAAACTATCAGAATTATTGTCAGCCGGCAGTAACCCTAACCTAACCCCTCAAGTTGCTCGCCGCTGGATTGTAGAAGGGAACAAACGTTTTACAACCCCAATCCTCAGTATTATATATGCCCTGCTTGCCTGTACCGGATTAATCATCGGTAACTTCAATCGTCGTGGTCAGGCAAAATTGGTCAGTGTATCTATTGGAGCTATGGCCGTTATTCAAGCTCTTGATTTGGCTTTAGGTAACCTTGCCGCCAAAAATCTATGGTGGCTCTGCGGACTATACTTAAATATTATAATCCCCTTTGTATGTTGTATATTCTTACTAAACTTTTATACTCCGCACTTTTTCATGCGCAATAAAAAATCTTTAGGAGCGACAGATGAAAATTAAGCTCCGGATTCTAATCAGTTTATTACTGTTTGTTGCAATAAGCTCGCCCTCCATATTACAAGCTGACAGTATCGTAACCCCTGATACTCAAAAAAACATCACTGCGGCTACCGGTAGTAATAATCCCAGAATATCTCCGCAAATAAACATAACGGATATTCTAACCCCGAAACCGCCAACCGACAAAGACAATCCTGAAATATATTTCAGCGCAGATGAAGTTGAAAACAATCAGGAACTGAGTATTCTGACCGCAACCGGAAACGTTGAAATAATTCGTGACAATTTTACGGTTAAAGCCGATAAAGTTATATACAACCAAAAAGAAGACACTATTTCTGCCGTAGGTAATGTAATCATATTAGAAGAAAGCGGAAATGTTGTATTTTCCGACTATGCGGAACTGACCGATAAAATGACCAAAGGCGAAATGCAAAATATCAGAATAATCATGGCAGATAAAACCCGCATTGCTGCCAGAACTTTTCGCCGTGGCGATAAAGATAAAAAAATTATGACCTACGCTGTTTACAGCCCCTGTGATGTCTGTAAAGACAGCAACCCCTTATGGCAAATTAAGGCTCGCAAAGTTGAGCATAACGCTGAAGATCAAGATATGCACTACCAAAACGCCACTTTGGAAGTTAAAGGAGTTCCTGTTTTTTATACTCCGTTTTTATCACACCCGGACCCCACTGTCAAACGCCGTTCAGGTTTTTTATTCCCGCGTATCAGTAGTAACAAATATTTAGGCGGAGCAATCCAAGGGCAATACTTTTGGGCAATTTCCGACCAAGAAGACTTTTTATTTAACCCCATTATAAGCAGCGACAAAGGCATAATTTACAGTGGAGCTTATAACAAATACTTTACCCGAGGTCACGTATCCGCAACCGGCAGCTTTTTAAGAGATCCTGACACCAAAGAACACCGAGGCAACATATTCGCGTATGGACGATATGAAATAAATGACTACTGGGTTGCCGATACAGATATTAATTATGCTTCTGACAGTGCTTACCTTAAAGATTTGTCTTTGCCCAAAAAAGATGATTCTTGGCTGACCTCAAGAGCAAGTTTACAAGGTTTTGATAATCGCAATTATGCTGCGCTTGAAGCATATTATTACAAAATATTAAGCTACAATCTGCGTAACACCGATGCTCCCATCGTTTTACCTATGTTTTCATACGAGAACTACAGCACTCCGACTAAATTTGGAGCTTACAACAAAAATACTTTCAGTATGGCATCTGTTTTTCATAAAGATAACGAAGACTCCAGTCAACGTATCAGCATGATAAACTCATGGAATTTGCCATATACCAGTCCTTATGGCGAAAAATACAAACTTGTCGCTTCCGTAAAGTCAGACTTATATTACGTAAACAACTATATCTACAACAGCAAAAAGCCGGCTTATGACGGTGTTGTCGGAAGAATTTTTCCTCAAGTCGGTTTAGAATGGAGACTACCGTTTATCCGCACATCTGAAAATTCACATCAAATAATAGAACCGATTGTTGTTGCGGCATTAGCTCCTAACCAAAGCAATAAAATAGATGAAATCCCCAATGAAGACAGTCAAGATGTTGAATTAAACGATACCAATATCTTAAACCTGAATCGCTACTCCGGATACGATCGTAATGATACCGGCAGCAGAATAAGTTATGGATTAAACTGGAGTTCCTACGGCAAGAAATGGGGACGTACTTCTGCCTTATTAGCACAAAGTTATGAATTTGAAAAAGATGAAAGCTTTGCAAGTGCAGACGGACAAAAAGGCTCATTTACCGATTATGTCGGACGTGTATATGCGGCTCCTAATGATTACTTTGATATGAATTATCGTTTTAAACTGGATAAAGATGACTATAAAATTACTTATAGCGAATTAGCTTCTCGCATTGGCCCCAAAATTCTTAAACTTTACATGTCTTATACCTTTTTCCAAGCCAATAAATTTGGAACTTTCCGCCGTCAAGAAAGAGAAGAATTATATACTTCTCTCAAAGCTAATCTGACCAGAAATTGGTCTGTCAGCATATACAACCGTCAAGATATGACAGCAGGCGGAGCTTCTCTTGAAAAAGGCGCATTTATAACCTATGAAGACGAATGCACTAAAGTAATATTTAATATTGAAAAAGACAACTCTAACGACCCCAACTACGAAGACGATTTCCAATTCGGCGCAACTTTCTTCCTCAAAACGCTTGGTGGTGTAGGAACCAAATAAAATTTAAAGGAGAAAACACATGAAAAAACTTTTTTTATTTGTCAGCTTATTTTTTTGTGCCGTATCAGCTTTTGCAGCTCCTCTTAAGATAGCCGCCCTTGTAAATGGGGAAATTATCTCCAGTGAGGATATTCAAAATAAGATTAATTTATTTTTGATGAATACTCGTATTCCATACAATTCGCAAACCAAACAAATGATAAAACAAAGAGTTCTAAACAATTCTATTGATGAAAAACTCAAATTACAAGAAGCTGCTTTGGAAGGAATAATCATTTCAGAAAAAGAGACCGAAGAACAAATAAAAAAATTTGCAACAAGCAATCAAATACCGCAAACCCAACTGCCTTTAATTTTAAAACAAGCCAATGTAGATCGTTATAGTTTAGAAGAACAACTCAAGTCAGATCTTGCATGGTTAAGACTGATACGTAAAAAATATTATACCGAAGGCGCCATAACCCAAAAAGAAATTAACTTGGCTATGGAAGATGCTCAAAAAGACCTAAGTACCCCCAAATATTTAGTAGCAGAAATTTTCATCAAAAAAGAACATGCCCAAAATCTGTCACAATTGGTTTACAACTTACGCAATGATGACCGCTTTGAGTTATACGCAATGCAATTTTCAGAAAGCCCCACCGCCGCCAATGGCGGAAACCTCGGGTGGGTTAATACCGGAAAATTACCATCAGTTTTGGAAGGCAAATTGAAATCCATGAAAATAGGAGAAATCAGTGACCCGATTCAACTGGGAGAAGGGTATTATATCCTAAAACTGAAACAACGTTTCAATCCGCAAACAGATAAACCGCAAACTCCATCAGAAGCTGAAATCAAAGCTCTGCTGGAAAATCAGAAAATGGAAACATTATCCAAAAAATTGCTTCAAGATTTACGCCAAAAAGCAGTTATAGAACTCAGGAATTAATAATGACAAACTTGACTGAAATAATTGCAACTTTTCCTTCCCTTCGGACAACCGTAGAAGCCCACCAGCTAATGGCTGACAAAAAACTCGGGCAAAACTTTCTGCTTGATCAAAACATTACCGATAAGATAATCCGTTGTTCTCTCAGCTCTCAAAACTTGTCTGATTTTACCGGTGCGGAAGTTTTTGAAATTGGTCCCGGCCCAGGTGGACTCACTAGAGCGATTCTTAAGGCTTCTCCTGATAAACTGACCGTCATAGAGATGGACAGTCGCTGCATTTCCATAATGGAAGAAATTCAATCTAAAACCGGCAATATCTTAGAAATAAAAAACGCGGACGCCCTCAAATACCCTTATCCGCAATCAACAGACAAAAACATCCATATAATATCTAACTTACCTTACAATATTTCTGTACCTTTACTCATTAACTGGCTGACATCTATCAATAATTATAAGAGTCTGACCTTGATGTTTCAAAAAGAAGTCGCAGAAAGAATTATGGCTTCTATTCGTTGTAAGGATTATGGACGTATTTCTATTTTATCTCAACTTCAATGCAAAATAACCAAACTATTTGATCTTTCTCCGGAATGTTTTGTTCCCGCTCCCAAAATTTGGTCCACTGTTTTGTTGTTTGAACCATTATCCGCACCACTAAACAGCAAACAGATAGAAAAGCTTGAAAAGCTCACTTCTCAAGCTTTCTCCGCTCGCCGAAAGATGATCCGCCAAAGTTTAAAAAGTTATAACAACCTAGAAACCGCTTGCGAACAGCTCGGTATTCCGTTAACATCTCGTCCTGAAGAATTAACTCCCCAACAATTCCTTGCTTTATCACAAACCTTATAATTTCTACCACGCCTCTGCCGGCCATGTAGGATTATTCGCATTAGTTATCCCTGACCCCGTAAACATATCTGTATATGAGGCAAGATTAGGTAACGTAGAAAAATCTTGTACAACCCCCGATAACGCAGAACAATTTAAAAATGCATTCTTACCATCTTCCAAAGAAGACGGTAACGGAGGAAGAAAACCTAAGGCAGATGAAGTACACATATTTGTTAAGCTTTTGAGGCCTTTTTTATTAAGCTTCAGAAAATACAAAACACTATAGCGCATCTCCCTATTTCCACTTTCAGCTCTGTCAAATCTTAATTCCGTATAATTTCCATAAATTTTCACAATATAGCTTCCTGCTGTAGTATATTTACACGTTGCCAATCCTATACCACTACCACTACCTCCTCTATAAAAAGTATCATTACCACAATCTACAACTATATTACCACGATAACCAAAAGAATTAGTCTCTGCCTTTGCTTTTAATTCTATAACCACAGCATCGCCAAATTCATTATTAGGATCATTAGGGTTATACTCCCCGTCTTCATTACCGGTGCCACCCACACAGGCAACTTGACTGACATCAAACGGACAACGCAAGACTTTTGCCGTGCCACAATCTGCTTCCGCTGAAGTATAGCCTAATTGACTGCAACTCGGTTGCAATATACATGTACTGTCTTGTGCCAGTGCCGTAGTCGCTAACAGCACTAACGGACTTAATATCGCTAATTTTTTCATCTTCTCTCTCCTTTGTTTTTCTATTACCTCA
>JAFTII010000012.1 GCA_017457005.1 Alphaproteobacteria bacterium
CTAATGCGATATTAACGATCACACAAGCCAATAACAGCGAAATGACACATATCTTTCGCATTATGTTATCCTCATCCTTTTCCAATTATCAGGATAACATAATAAAATTAAAGTGTCAAACCTTTATTGAAGACGGTGGACGAATGTTAGATGGTAATTAGAAAATTAAGTAATTCTGAAGGATTTTCCCATTCAATCTCAATTTCAAGGACTTTAAATTTGCTTTGAAGGTGTGGAGGAATTTTTACAAAGTCTTTGGCGGTAGTATAAACCGGAGCTTTATGTTGTTTGCCAAGAGCCAACATATCTTCCAGTTCTTGTTCCGTATAATAATGATGATCCGGAAAATCTTTGCGAGCTACAATTTTAAAACCGTATTCAGTAAGTGAAGTATAAAATTTTTCAGGGCGACCGATACCTGCAAAAGCAACAACATCATAAGTTAGAGGAGAGGGCGAAACAGCGTTTATTTTGCCTTTAAATATCGGAAGATGTTTAAATTTGGAAGCTATATTATGTCTGTCTTCTCCAATTATGGCAACGGCTTGAGCTCTTTTTATTCCTAAAAACATAAACTCACGTAAAGGACCGGCAGGAATACAAAAACAATTACCTAAACCAACGTTACCATCAATAACTATTATTGATTTGTCTTTATAAAGAGAAGGATTTTGGTAACCATCATCCATAATGATGTAATTGGCACCTTCCTGTTGAGCTAATAATGCTCCTAAATAGCGGTTGGGATTTATAACCACCGGAGCTTGACGTGCGAGTAAGAGAGGTTCATCTCCGACATCAATGGCGGTGTGATGTTGGGGGTTAACCACAACATCTTTGAGTTTTCCGCCATAACCGCGACTGACAAAAATCGGTTTTTGTCCGTTTTGTTGGAGCAGTTTTGCTAAAGATACGGATACCGGGGTTTTCCCTGTTCCGCCGGCAGTAAGATTACCAACACAGATGACTTTTGCTTCAACTCTTTTGGGTTTGTTGACTAATAGGCGAATAGCTGTAGCTATACCGTATATACACCCAAGCGGATAAAGTACTATTGATAATAAATTTATTGTTTTCCAATGCGTTGGTGTTTTCAATTAAATAAACCCTTTAACTTTATCCATAATGCCGTCTAAAACTTTGGCTTCACTGCTTGCCCAGTTATATGCAAGTGAACGTTTGGCTTCTAAAAGATCTTTATTTTCCAACAGTTGACCAATAACTTCGCCCAGTTCTTCGGTGTCTGTTACTTGTATAATGGCATCAGCTTTTTTGGCGCGATTCATTGCATCGGTAAAATTGTGCATGTGAGGGCCAACGATTACCGCATCTCTGACTCTTGAAGGTTCAATAAAGTTTTGTCCGCCATGAGGTATCAGAGAGCCACCGATAAATACAATTTGAGCAATATCATACCAAATTCCCATTTCTCCGATGGTATTGGCAACGTATATATCTGTTTGCGGAGTGATTTTTTCTTTTTCAGAGCGGAGAGATACTTTTAAATCAAGTTTCTCAATCTCGGCTTTGATTTCAGGTCCGCGGTGAGGATGGCGCGGAGCAATAATAGTTAATAAATCAGGAAATTGATTTTTTAAACGTTTATGAACTTTGGCAATGCGAATTTCTTCGTCATTATGAGTGGAGCTGGCAAGCCAAAATGTACGAGACCCAATTTGCGTAACAACTTCATTTTTTTTATCTTCATCAATAGGAAGAGGAAGACCGGCATATTTAAGGTTTCCGAGGCATAAGGTATTGGCTGCTCCGAGTACTTGTAAACGGTAAGCGTCTTCTTCCGATTGTCCGAGACATAGTGAAAAACATGATAATAGTTCTTTACATACAAAATCAAATTGTTGCCAACGTTTGAAAGATTTGTTGGAAATACGACCATTGATTAGAATTAGCGGTATGTTTTTTCTTTTTATACCGGATAGCATTGCCGGCCATAATTCAGATTCAAACCATAAGGCAACATCAGGATGCCAATATTTTATAAAGCGTGTGGTAAAGAAAGGATTGTCAATGGGAATATATTGATGAAATGCTCTTTCCGGAAGACGTTTACTCATAACATCAGCAGAGGTTACGGTGCCGGTGGTAACCATTACATGTGCATCAGGGTAAGTATCCAATATCTTTTGGATGAGCGGAAGCATGGAAATAGATTCACCTACTGAAGCGCCGTGCAACCATATAAGTTTTCCATCAGGGCGCGGCATAGAGGGGCGACCAATTCGTTCGTTAAAGCGTTTGCTGTCTTCTTTGCCTTTGTTTAGTCGGTTTTTTATATATCTTTTAATAACCAAAGGGTAGAGGATGGCTATGAGAGTATTATAAATTTTAATGAACATTATTTTGTTTCCTTATTTTTGCGATGTTTACGATGTATGGCATCTTTATCGGGTAATACCGGAGACAACCCCATGTATTTATCGCATTCTATATTAAGATTATTTAATTCTTCTTCCATTGCTAAGCGATATTGTTCCAAATCATCTTCTTTAATATCAGCCGGTATATACATGGGTTTGGTAGTTTTACAAACACCATTGGAGAATGGAAAAGGTATCATCATATTATCCCAGGCTTTAGTAATTATTTTTGATGATTTTATACTATAAGAAGCACCGATAATCGGTTTGCCGGTTTTCCAAGCATAATAAATAGGAGACTTATTCATGTGCATTCGCGGACCGCGCGGACCATCGGGAATGATACATATAGAGGCTTCCTGTTGCAGAGTGCGCATTAGCTGTAATGCTCCACCATAAGCGTTTTCATTGCTGGAAGCTCCGATAATGCCGATATTGTATCTTTTTAAAAGACCGGCAATCATTTGTCCGTCACGGTGTAATGATACCAATGCTTTTAACGGTAGGGAACGCTCTTTGAAAAAAGGAATCATGGCAGCACGTCCGTGCCATATTACCAAAATTACACCATTGTGTTGTTTGGCAAGGCGATGAAACTCTTCTACACCTTCGGTGTGCCAGCGAGTGGTGTTTCCGACAAATTTAGTATAGTAGTAAAATACTGTAGATATCAGGTTGAGAACAAAAGTAGTTTCTCCGAGTTTTTTAAGGGGTTTTTTGATAAATTTTTTGTAGAAACTCATAGTTGCACTCTATTTTCCGGAACTAATATCGGTAACGCTTATGCCGATTGTTTCGTTTTCGGTAACAACAACTTCTCCGTGTCCGATAAGAACATCATTGGCATAGATATCAACGTAATCATTTATGTCACGGTCCAGTTCAACAACAGCACCACGTCCGAGTTTTAATAGCTGGTGGACACGTAAATCTGCCGTTCCTAATGTGACAGATAATTTTACGGATATATCTTGATTGCTTAAAGGGTTTTTATTTGTAGGCATAATTTACTCCAAATTTTTGCTTTATAATATATATATTTTTTTTATTCTGCAATTTTTTTCTTATAACTTATCAACGTAAAGTTTTTGTGGATTAAAATTATTGTATTTGCCACAAGAAAATGATTGTGGCAAAAAGTTAAAATAGAATCTTGCAGAAGTATCCTGCCGAACCTATATAAGTAAGTATGAAATATTTTTATTAAAAAGGTGTGATATGGTCAAAAAAGAAAAATATCCGGTTTTGCCACTAAGAGATATTGTGGTTTATCCTAAAATGATTGTTCCGCTGTTTGTGGGAAGAGAGAAGTCAATCAGAGCATTGCAGACAGTAGTAGATAATGACCAAAATATTGTTTTGACGACACAAAAAGATGCCGCAATTGATAATCCGGAAGAAAAAGATGTATATAAGGTGGGAACTTTAGGCACCGTATTGCAACTGCTACGATTACCGGACGGGACGGTTAAAGTCCTTATTGAAGGTCTGGAACGAGTTAAGATTGATAAAATTTATAATAATGATGAGTATATGGCTGCTAATATAACCATTATGCCGGAAGCAGATGAAGAAAACGGCGAATTGGAAGCGATGGTCAGAGCCGTATTGGCACAATTTGAGGAATATGTAAAATTATCCAAAAAAACGGCTCCGGAAGTTTTGGTAGCGGTTAACCAAATTGAGGATAAAGTTAAACTTGCTGATACTATAGCATCTCATTTGTCATTAAAAATTGCCGATAAACAGGCATTGCTTGAAGGGGCAACCATCGCTGAAAGGTTTGAAAAAATATTAGGCTTTATGGATGCTGAAATAACCATGCTTGAGGTGGAAAACAGAATTCGCAATCGTGTTAAAAAACAAATGGAAAAAAGCCAAAAAGAGTATTATTTGAACGAGCAAATGAAGGCTATTCAAAAAGAACTCGGAGATGGCGAAGAAGATTCTGAAATTTCTGAATATATGAAAAAAATCAAAAAAACTCATTTATCTAAAGAAGCTAAAGATAAAGCTTTGGCAGAAGTCAGAAAATTAAAAAATATGAGTGTGATGTCGGCAGAAGCAACCGTAGTCAGAAATTATTTGGATTGGTTATTGGATATTCCTTGGAAAAAACGCTCAAAAGTTAACAAAGATATCAAGAAAGCAATGGATATATTGGAAGATGATCATTACGGTCTTGATAAGGTTAAAGAAAGAATCGTGGAATATTTGGCGGTACAAGCAAGAGCAGATAAAGTTAAAGGGCCGATTTTATGTTTGGTAGGACCTCCGGGTGTCGGTAAAACATCCCTAGGAAAATCTATTGCAAAAGCAACCGGACGTTCTTTTGTGCGAGCTTCTTTGGGCGGTATGCGTGATGAAGCAGAAATCAGAGGACACAGACGTACATATATAGGTTCTATGCCGGGTAAAATTATTAAAGGAATGAAAAAAGCCGGTACTTCTAATCCGTTGTTTTTGCTTGATGAGATAGATAAGATGGGAAGTGACCATCGTGGCGATCCGGCTTCGGCATTGTTAGAGGTGTTGGATCCGGAACAAAATTCATCTTTCAATGATCACTATTTGGAAGTTGATTATGATTTGTCAGATGTGATGTTTGTAACAACTGCAAATTCTTTAGATATGCCACGTCCATTGTTGGATAGAATGGAGATTATTCGGCTTTCCGGTTATACTGAAGATGAAAAAATTGAAATTGCCAGACGGCATTTGATACCTAAAATATTTGTTGAAAATGCTTTGGTGCCAAGTGAATTGGACATAACAGATGATGCCGTTCGTTCAATTATACGATATTATACCCGAGAAGCCGGTGTGCGTAATTTGGAACGAGAACTGGCAACTTTGGCTCGCAAAGCCATTAAAGAAACATTATTAGCTAAGAAAAAGAAAAAAATAATCGTAGATGATAAGAATATAAATAAGTATCTCGGAGTGATTAAATATCGTTTTGGCGAGGCAGAAGAAAAAGACCATATCGGAGTTACAACTGGTTTGGCTTGGACTGAAGTAGGAGGAGATATTCTATTTATTGAAGCGGTTGATATGCCGGGTAAGGGTGTGGTAAAACAAACCGGTAAGCTTGGCGAAGTTATGAAGGAATCTATTGAAACTGCTTATTCGGTGGTAAGAGCTCATTCTAAAGAGTTGGGAATCAATCCTGAGATGTTTGAGAAAACAGACATTCACGTTCATGTGCCGGAAGGAGCTACACCTAAAGACGGACCATCAGCCGGAATTGCAATGTATACTACATTGGTATCTGTGTTTACCAAAATACCAGTGCGTAAAGATGTGGCAATGACCGGTGAAATTACCTTGCAGGGCAGGGTGTTGCCTATTGGAGGACTGAAAGAAAAATTACTTTCAGCTTTGAGAGGAGGAATAAAAACCGTAATTATCCCTCAAGATAATGAAAAAGATTTGGTGGAAATTCCTGATAACGTTAAAAAAGGACTAAAAATTATTCCGGTATCTGATGCTATGGATGTTTTGAAAATAGCATTGAAAGGAAAAGTCACACCGTTAAAAGAAAAGCAGAAATGTTAATATAAGCATAAAAAAGACTCCTCTTATCAGAAATGGTAAGGGGAGTTTTGTTTTTCAGAATCGGGCGAATCTGTAAGGTAAAACAAGGCTAAATATAATAAAATAGGGAAAAAGGGGTAATGAAAACTGTGGAAAGCGCAGAAAATATGCTTTTTTTGATAAAAAAAGTGCAAAAATGTGGAAATAATTGATATTTTTATTTGACACTTATTTTTTTTAGTGTTCAAATTCCCTTGTAAGCAAGGATTACCCTTGTTTATATGGTTTATAACTTATAATTAGAGGGAGTCCTCATCGTGAATAAGAATGAATTGATTTCTAGCATTGCTAGTGAAACTGGTTTGACAAAGACTGATTCAGCTAAAGCTTTGGATGCTTTGGTATTGTCTATTACTAAAGCTTTGAAAAAAGGTGACGAAGTTCGTTTGGTTGGTTTCGGTACTTTTGCTGTTGCTAAACGTGCTGCTACTACCGGTCGTAATCCTCGTACCGGTGCTGCTATCAAAATTCCAGCTCGCAAACAAGCTAAATTCAAAGCTGGTAAAGCTTTGCAGGATTCTGTAAACTAGTTATTAGTGACTAGTCATTAGTGATTAGGTATTAGGGAGTATGTGAAAACATGCTCCCTAATTAGTTTGTTAACTATATGATTTATAATGAAAAATAAAAAAAATAATATTTTTTGCATTTTTTGCTTGATTAATTATTTTTGTGAGTGTATAAAGCTTCTCGTAAAGGAGATGGGCGCTTAGCTCAGCTGGAAGAGCATCTCGTTTACACCGAGAGGGTCGGGAGTTCGAACCACTCAGCGCCCACCAATTAAAAAAGGTCTTAGGTTTTATCCTAAGACCTTTTTTAATTGGTATGGGCGGTTGAGATTTGAACTCCCGAGGAGGGAGTTTGGGTTGAACTTTTAGGCAGACGGGAGTATGCCGGTTGCCGATAGGCAAAAAAGTGAAACAGGCGTAGCAATTTATTGCGTAGCCAGCCTCTCAGCTTTTATTTATAAGGCCTTAGGTTTTATCCTAAGGCCTTTTTTGTGGTATGAAAGGTTGAGGTTTGAACTGCTTATAAATATAACTTTAAATACTTTTGGTTGTTATTATATTTTGTGCTTTACTTTTAATTGTTTATGTATAAAATTTCCGGTAGTTAATTGCCGGAGAATATAAATGCCTAAAATATCTTTGATTATACCTTGTTATAAAGTTGAAAAATGGCTTCCTGATTGTTTGAATAGTGTTTTATCTCAAAGTTTTGATGATTGGGAGGCAATTTGTGTTGATGATGGTAGTCCTGATAATTGCGGAAAAATGTTGGACAAATATGCTAAAAAAGATAGCAGAATAAAAGTTATACATCAGCAAAATCAAGGTCTGTCTATGGCTAGGAATGCGGCATATTCAATAATATCAGCTCCGTTTGTGATGTTTGTTGATTCTGATGATTGTTTGCATCCGCAAGCTTTGGAATTTGCATATAAAGCAATCACAAGCACCAAGACCGATATGGTATGGTTTGATTATGAAGAGTTTGATGATGGAGAAAGTATTGAAACAAAAATGTTTGAATTTGGCAAAGTATCTGTTTTTGATAGACCTTTAAGCAGATATATGAAAAAACATTTCAGTTTGTTTAATCATAATGTGAAATTTACAGCTATAGCATGTAGCAAAATATATAAAACCGAATTGGTATTAAAAGTTCCATTTACAGAAAAGGTAAGCCCCGGTGAAGATAATTTGTTTACTACCGAAATGTTTACAAAATATGAAAAAGTAGCTCATTTGCCATATAAGTTGTATTTTTATCGGATGAGAAAAGATTCAATCATGAACTCTCTTCGGGAACAGAGAGAATGGAAAATATGGTTACCTTTGATATCAAAATATGTGAATTTGCAAGAGAAGTTACAAGGATATGAGCAAATCAAAGTTATAAAATGGTTTGTTGCAGAGAGAGTATTTTGTAAGAAGATTTTGTGTCGGTATATCAGAAAACCGGAAGCAGCACCGGCAGAAGTGAAAAAGATCATTGATGAATTGTTAGTAAATAATAAGTTGGATTTTTCGGTGATGGGAATTAAATATAGGCTGGGAGTTTGGTGCTATCGGCATAATATGATAAAAATGTGTCGGTTTTTCATCGGTTAATCATTTTTAAAACAAACTGTACTATAATTGCTCTAAATATACTGTATAATTAGAGGGCGGTTTATGTTGGGTTTAAGAAAAACTTTTGTTATTTCATCTTTGGTATTGTGTAGTGTGGCAAGTTGTGCTTCTGCAAACGTAACTTCTTTGGCTCCTAAAGAATATTTGTGTTGGCTTGATGAACTAAAGAGTGATATGCATCAAAAAGGTATTTCTCAAAAAACACTGGATGAGGTTTATGTTCAGGATTATTATCATCCGAATCCGGAAGTGGTAAAAATAGATAGAAAACAAATTGAGTTTGCTCTAACGGCAACTGACTATATAAACAGAGTTGTAAATAAAAAAAGAGTTGAAAAAGCACGAGACAATTATAAAAAATTAAAACCGTTATTAGATAAAGTTGCTGAAAAATATGGTGTTCCTCCACAATATTTGATGGCGTTTTGGGGAGTGGAAACTAACTTTGGAAGTAACTTTGGTGGTTTTAATGTGATTGCTGCATTAACGATGCTAAGTTATGATAAAAGAAGACCCGAATTTTTTAAAAACGAGTTGTTTGAAGCTCTAAAAATTGTTGATGATTGGCAGATAGATTATACTACCATGCAAGGGTCTTGGGCAGGAGCGATGGGGCATTTTCAGTTTATGCCGTCAACATTTAATACTTATGCCGTGGATTTTGACAGCGATAAAAAAATAGATATTTGGCATTCATTTGAAGATGCCGTAGCTTCTGCCGCAAATTATTTGGGTAAGATGGGGTGGAAAAAAGATGAACCATGGGGATTGAAAGTAAGTTTGCCGTGGAATTTTGATTTTTCTTTGAGCGGGAGAAATAAAACAAAAGAAATTGCCGAATGGCATAGGTTGGGGGTAAGAACACAAGATAATAAAAAAATAAAATTAGATCCTAAAATAAAAGCCTCTATCATTGTGCCGGAAGGGCAAAAGGGAGCGGCATATTTGATACTTGATAATTTTAATATAATAATGAAGTGGAATCGTTCGGAAAATTATGCTTTAGCAATAGGGCTTTTGGCTGATTATGTTAAAAATAATAATGAATGGAAGCCGGTTTATAAGCATCCAGCAACCAGATTGAAAACAGATGATATTCTAAAAATACAATCATTTATTAATAAAATAGGTTGGTTCAAACTGGATGAGGACGGACAACTTGGTAGCAAAACCCGAGAAGCCGTAAAAAAAGTGCAAAAAGAAGCGAAAATGCCTCAAGACGGGTATCCTGATTACAGATTGTTACAAAAAATTCGTAATTATAACCCTAAAATAGGTTTTTCTGTTCCGGTGCCGGAAAGAAAATTACACAAGCAAAATTAATCACTTTACGAAAGCTTAAAATGATTGTAGCTTGTTGTGTGATGAGTTTTATGTGGTGAGAGAAAAATGAAAAAACTTAAAAATAGTGTTGTGTTGGCTGTTTTAGCCGTTGTTCCGTTGATGTTAAATGCTTGTACTTACGGACGAATTGAAGGCAAATATTCTCAAGTTGAAGCAATAAAAGGACAGGGCGGATGTTATAAAGTCGGCTCTCCATATAAAATTATGGGAAAATGGTATTATCCGAAAGAGGATTATAGTTATTCGGAAGTAGGAACGGCATCTTGGTATGGTGAGGATTTTCATGCCAAAAGGACCGCTAACGGCGAAAAATATGATATGCATGCACTTACGGCGGCTCACAGAACTTTGCCGCTTCCGAGTATTGTGAAGGTTACCAATCTGGAAAACGGCCGTTCTTTAGTGTTAAGGGTTAATGATCGTGGTCCGTATGCAAAAAACAGAATTATTGATATTTCAAAAAGGGGAGCGCAGTTGTTGGGATTCCAAACCCAAGGAACAGCAAAAGTAAGAGTTGAGGTTATGGCCGAGGAGAGTAAACAATTGAAAGCAGCTCTTTTAGGAAATAAGTATGAAAAAGAAGCTTCCAGCTCAAGTAAAGTTGTTAAAGTTGCTGCTTCCGAAAAAAATGTTAAGCCTTTACAGTTGGTTGGAGCGGAACATGCTAATCCGAAAGCTATAAGAGCATATCCTAAGGGAAGTTGGTTTGTTCAAGCCGGAGCATATTCTAAAGAAATGGCAGCACAAAATTTGAGTAAACAATTGGATAAGTTCGGCGAAACCAATATCTATTATGTTACTGTCGGCGGACAAAAGTTTTATAGAGTAAGAGTCGGTCCTTTCGGGCATAAGAAAGAAGCCGAAGTTACATTGGCAAAAGTAAAGCATTTTGGTGTCTATAATGCAAAAGTTGTTCAGGACTAGAGGAGCAAAAAATGAAATTAAATATGAAATTACAATTTTGTACGGCATTATGTGGCGCTTTGTTGACGTCCGTTAATGCTGAAGCGATTGAAACTAAAGCTCGTAATTTGGTGCTGATGGACTATGATACCGGACAATATTTATATAAAAAAGATGCCGAAAAAATGATACCGCCAGCTTCAATGAGTAAATTAATGACGGTTTATATTGTCTTTTCTAAATTAAAAGATGGGTCTTTGTCTTTGGATGATACGTTTACAGTCAGTGAAAATGCTTGGCGTAAAGGCGGAGCTGCTAGTGGCGGTTCAACGATGTTTCTTTCTATAGGAGATAAGGTTCGGGTTGAGGATTTGTTAAAGGGAATTATCATCCAATCCGGAAATGATGCTTGTATTGTTGTCGCTGAAAATCTATCGGGCAGTGAAGAAGATTTTGCTGTTGAAATGAATAAAAAAGCTCAAGAATTGGGAATGGAAAATTCTCATTTTGAAAATGCAACCGGTCTGCCTCATCCGGATCATAGAATGTCAGTGGAGGATTTAGCTAAATTAGCCAGAAAAATTATATCTGATTATCCTCAGTTTTATCATTTGTTTTCGCAAAAAGAATTTGTTTATCATAATATTCGGCAGGGGAACAGAAATCCGTTATTGTATAGCATGCCTTATGCAGATGGTCTGAAAACCGGACATACCGAAGAAGCTGGATTTTGTCTGACAGCATCGGCAAAAAAAGGAGATCGTCGCTTAATAGGAGTAATGACAGGATTGAATTCTAATAAGGAACGGTCTGATGAAGCTAACAAAATTATGAGTTGGGGATTCAGAGAATTTGATAATTATACAATATTAAAAAAAGGTGAGGAAATAGCTAAAATGCCTGTATGGTATGGTAAGCAAGATGACGTGGCAATGGTGGTTTCCGAAGATGTGATAAGAACATTGAAAAAAAATAAATCTGATGATGTAAAAATAAAAGTAATTTATGATAAACCTGTAAAAGCTCCGATAAAATCCGGAGATAAATTAGGAATAATAAAAGCTAGAATTGCCGGACAAGATGATTTGGAAGTCCCGTTAGTGGCAGCAAATAATGTTGAAAAAGTCGGTTTGTGGGGCAGAGTTAAAAAGAATTTGCAATATTTATTAACCGGAGCTGATTAATGAAAGGCAAGTTTATTACTTTTGAAGGTGGAGAAGGTGTAGGAAAATCAACTCAAATCAAGTTGTTGTCCGACTTTCTTAAACAAAAACATTATGATACCATCTTAACAAAAGAACCCGGAGGAACAGATCTGGGGGTAGAACTTAGAAAGATACTGGTAACCGGTAATAAAGATAAAATGGATGCAATAACTGAAGCTTTATTGTTTTTTGCAGACAGACATCATCATTTGAGTGAAAAAATATGGCCGGCACTGGAAAATAATACTTGGGTTTTGAGTGACAGATTTGCTGATTCTACTTTTGCGTATCAATTTTATGGTCATAATGCAAGAGTTTCGGAAGAAAATCTGCGCTATTTGTATAAAATTGCCGTCGGTGATTTTAAGCCTGATTTAACAATTGTTTTAGATATTGCTCCGGAAATAGGCTTAAAACGTTCATTTGCAAAAGCAGAAACATCGGATAATAAAGAATTGCGTTTTGAAAATATTAATATAGATTTTCATAATCGTCTGCGTAACGGTTTTTTACAAATAGCAGAAAATGAGCCGGACAGATGTGTTGTATTGGATGCAAATAAGACAATTGAAGAACTGCATCAAGACATAATAAAAGTTGTTACTGAAAGGTTTGGTCTTTAATAAATGCTTTCTGAAAATGTTTCTTTTGATCCTCAGTATAATACTTATTTATTAGGGCATCAAAATGCAGAAGAGTTGTTTTTGCGTTGTTGGCAAAACGGTAACTTGCATAATTCTTGGCTGATATCCGGTATAAAAGGTATCGGAAAAGCAACATTTGCATTTAAATTGGCCAGATTTATTTTGAGTGCAGATTTTGACAAAGCCGACAGTTATGTTAATATTGATGTTTCTCCTAATAGTCAGGTTTATAAACTTATTGCCGGGAATTCTCATCCTGATTTTAAGATAATTCAACGCGACTATACCGATACTGACAGAAAAAAAATTATGAAGGCAATAAAAGATGGCGAGGCGCTATCCGCTAATGAGCTTAAGGAATTGAAAAAATCGGCATATATCAGAGTTGATGAAGTTCGTACAATTAATGAATTTTTATCTAGGAAATCTTCTACAGATGGTTGGCGGGTTGTGATTATTGATAGTGTTGATGATATGAATTCAGCCGCAGCAAATGCAGTTTTAAAAATTTTGGAAGAGCCGCCGGCAAAAGTTTTGATGCTATTATTGAGCCATAATCCGAGCAGATTATTGCCGACAATTCGTTCAAGGTGTGCAAAACTGGAATTAAAGCCGTTACAAAATAATGAGGTATCAAGTTTGTTACGGAGGTATCGTCCGGATATATCAGAGAATGAAATTAAAAAGATTACGGAAATTTCTTCAGGAAGTATCGGTAAGGCTTTGGTTTATGCTGATAACGGGGCTGCTGATCGTTATAATGAAATATGCGGATTGGTAGCAGCAGGAAGTAATTTTAAAATTGCAGATATGTTGAGTTTTTGTAACTCGTCTTCCGCTAATGAAGAAAGTTATGAGTTGGCAAAAGAGTTAATTCTTAAGTTTTTGAGTGAACATACTAAAAATACTGATAAAATTATTGAGACTTATGAGGCGTGGACTTATGCCATTAAAACCTTTACGGAAACAGAAAGCTTGAATTTAGATAAAAAACAAGCTTTAATGAATATTATGACTAATATTTGTAAAAAAGTGTAAGAGAAGTGAGATGTTAGTAGATAGCCATTGTCATTTGGATTTTGATGATTTTGAAAATGAAACCGTAGAAATTATTGAAAGAGCGAGAGAATGCGGTGTTAATATGATTTTAAATGCCGGCAATAATCTTAAAGAATTTGATAATCAGTTGGAACTATCTGACAGATATCCGTTTATTTTTTCCGCAGTGGGAGTGCATCCGCATAATGCTGAAGAATATCCTGATCTTAAGGCTGATATGCTTATTGAAAAAACAAAACATAAAAAAGTTATCGGAATCGGTGAAACAGGGCTTGATTATTATTATGATTATGCGCCACGAGATTTGCAGATTAAGCTTTTAAGGGAGCATATTATTGCTGCTCAAGAAACCGGATTGCCGATAATTATTCATAATAGAGATTCTGATGATGATATGATTAGGGAATTGAAAACGGCATATAAACGTAAACCGTTTGCCGGTGTTATTCATTGTTTCAGCTCTTCTAAAAAATTGGCTGATTTTGCATTATCAATCGGATTTTATTTATCTGCATCCGGTATGATTACTTTTAATAAATGTTGTGAACTGAGAGATATTTTTGCTCAAGTTCCGTTGGACAGGTTATTGGTGGAAACTGATGCTCCGTTTTTGGCTCCGATTCCTAAGAGAGGAAAAAGAAATGAACCTGCTTTTGTATATTATACGGCTGAGAAATTGGCGCAAATAAAAGATGTTTCTTTTGAAAAAATTGCTCAAATTACTTCTGATAATTTTTGCAATTTGTTTAGAAAGGCAAGTGATAAAGGACGCAAAGAGTTTAATGACTAAAATAATAATATTAGGATCCGGTGCGGCACCAGGAGTGCCGTCTTTAAGTAACGGATGGGGAAATTGTAATCCGAATAACCCTTATAACAGGAGAAGAAGAACAGGGACATATTATGATTTTGCGTCAGCGAAAATTTTAGTGGATACATCTCCTGATTTACGTTTGCAATTATTAGATAATAATATTCGGTATTTGGATGCAGTTTTATATACTCATGCTCATGCTGATCATTTGCACGGGATTGACTATTTGCGAGAAATAAATCGGATAAATAAGTGTAATTTAGACTTTTATGCTACAGCAAAAGTATTAAAAACTATAAAAAATATGTTTGGATATTTAATTACTTCGCCTAAAAAAGTAAAGGATGTGGTATCTTATCCGAGTTTGGTGGCTAATAAGATAAAGTGCGGTAAAGAGTTCTTGGTTGGCGATGTAAAGATTGTGCCATTAAAATTGGACGGGCATAATACTTTTTCTAACGGTTATATGTTTAATGACGGAGAAATAGTGCATCTTGCTGATTTTAAGCGTATTCCTGATTCAACCTTAAAATTATTACAAAAAAAGCATATAAACTTGATGATTATGCCGCTTACTTTGCCGGAAGGTTCAATTTATCATGTCGGATTAAATGAAGTTTTGGAATATATCAGAATATTACAACCGCAAAAAGTTGTGCTTAATCACATGGCAAGTGAGTGCGATTTTGATGAAATAAATGCTTTAACACCGGATAATGTTTTTCCGGCTTATGATAATATGATAATTGAATTATAAAAGGATAAGAACTGATGTTGTGTATATATCATATTGCTGATCATGATGGCAAAGGATCTGCCGCAATTGTTAAAAGGGTGTTTCCTGAAATTGAATTAATGGGGCTTAATCATGATATGGAAATTCCGTTTGATGAGATACGTAAGCATGATAAAATTATAGTATGCGATATATGTTTGCCTATGGATTTTATGAATGAACTTAATCAGGAAAAAGAGCTTATTTGGATTGATCATCATATTTCGGTTATAGAAACGTATAATCAACAAGTTGCTAAAGGTACCAAGGAAATAAAAGGATTACGAAGAGTAGGTACTGCAGCAATACGTTTGACTTGGGAGTATTTTCATCCTAATGAGGATGAACCAGAAGGCGTTAAGTTATTAGGTTTAAATGATTTATTTGATTTGAGAGATAAGAGAGTTCGTCCGTTTGAGTATGCATTTCAATCTTTGGGTGTTAATCGTCCCAATGATGATACTTGGAATACGTTATTGGATGGTACTTTAGATATTAATGAAATGGTAGAAAAAGGAAATGCTATTTTATCTTGGATAAAAGTACGTAATATAAGACTATCTCATAATATGGCTTTTGACAGTGAGTATATGGGATATAAATGCATTTGTGCAAATATGGCTCAAGGATACTCGGAATTTTTTGATTCTGTGCCAAATATTGAAGATTATGATTTTATGTGTAATTTTTATATGAATAAGAAAAATACTTGGAATTTGTCTTTTTATAGTAAAGATAACGGAATTGATGTTTCTAAAATAGCGGCTTCATTTGGTGGTGGTGGGCATCAGCATGCGGCCGGCGCTTCTAAGCTTAAAAAATTACCGGAATTTTTGAAAAAGAAATAATAAAAAAGCCGATCTGTGATCGGCAAATTTATTATTTTTTGTAATTAACGTCCATAAGATTTTGTATTTTGGTTTTGTGGCTCTGCTTTAGAGAGTAGAGAACTTAAGCCGTTGATTGGTACATAAGCCATTTGCGGACGATTACATACTTCATAATTTACTTCATAGAGATTTTTACGTAATATTTCTAAACTAAGCCATGGATTATCTAAGGAATATTTTCCTAAAAACTGTTGAGCGGCTTCGTTAATCAGCGGCTTTAAAGCTTTTTGAGCATATTGTTTGCGAGATTTTGCTTCTTCAAAAGTTTGTGCTTGAGCTGCAAAATTCTCGGCAGCAACAGCTCCTAAATAGCCGTTGATTGAGCGATACATACCGGCATAATCTCTCAGATAAATATGTTTTTCACGGCGTTGATCAATCGGAAGTCCCGGTTCTCCGGCAAAATCTATAAATTTTAAATCATTGTCAGGGGTAACCATTACTTGTCCTAAGTGAAAATCTCCATGTACTCGGCAAATATGTCCCTTATCATCAGATGAGTTAATTTTATTAATTTGTTTATTGATGAAATTTTGAGTCAGTTCATCCCAATTATAAAGTAATTTTTGTGCTTTAAGCTTACTTTCTGTAGGAAGATTATCTATATTCTCAACGATATTGCGATGCGATTGATGTAGTAAAACAGTTAATTGTTTTTGGTAGTTATGTATAAATTTTTCATCAACCGGAATAGGTTCAAAAGCAGGGTTGCCATCGGATTTTGATAAGCAAGTTGACATTTCTTCTGTTTTGGTTCCCAAAGTTGTTGCCAGTTGCATAAAAATAGGACAATTTTGAGGAGTTAATTCTGTTTGTCTCAAATATCCAAAGCGAAGTTTTTCATTTAAATATGAAAGTGAAAAATTCCACATGTCACCTTGGTTGATGACGAATTCTTGTATAATTCCTGAAGAAGACTTAAGCCCATCTTTATTTGTAATAGTTAAATAACCATAAGTTTTAGGCATAACACTACTTTCTTCAGCCATTAGTTTTTCATTCATTTCCAGTTCGGGATTAATTTCTTTAGTAAAAGATAAAATTCTTTCTAATTTGAATGCTAATTGATTATCTCCGACTATGATGGTTGAATTACTTTGTTCTACGTTTAGAGGGGTAGAATTTTTACGGATGTTATCTTTGATAATTCCAGCTTTTTTTCCTTGAACATATTCAAGTTTCCAACCTCCGGGTATGTCAATAGTGTTATTATTTTCTTCTAAATGAAGCATAAAAGAACGCCAAAAATCTTCTTGTTGAACGGCATCGGTATATGTTTCTGAGTTGATATTTATGGTTGTCTCTAATTTGGAGTTATCGGTTTTTACAAGAGGCATCATAAAGTATCTGGGTGGGTAATCTTTAAGTTCAGCTTTACCAATTGCTAAAAGTTTTTGATCGTTATCAAAACTTACATAATCAAAACTAATGTTTTCAACTTGATTGTTGCTAATTTCGGATTTAAAATTGCACCATCTCTGGTTGTAGAGATAGTTGCTAAAATTGTCTTGTGTACTGTTCATCAATTTCTCTTTTCTGTTGAATGTTTATGAGAAAAAAATAAGATAAAAAAATGTAAAAGTAAACAAATAGTTAAAAAAAGTTGCGAAAATATTGTGTTTTAGGAATAAAAATAATGAATAGCTTAAAGAAAATGGCAGAAATAATGGGAATTTCGTCCTCTTATATTGATAAAGTGGGAATTGAACATTATACAACAGATGAAATTCGCAAATTCTTTTTAAAATCAATGGGTTTAGATTCTTTTGAAAAAATTAATGAACAGATTAGTAAACTTTCAAAGACACCACTTTTGCCTGACGTAATGTCATTTTATGAAAATGAAGACATTGTTTTAGAGTTACATGGTTGTGGTAAATATGAAATATTTGTAAGGAATGAGGAAGAAAAGATAGTTTATCACAACGTAGTTGAGGGCAGAAATAAAATAAAATTAGAAGGGTTAAATTTCGGATATTACAAGGTTGAAGCTATTGGAAAAGAAAAAGCTCATTCTATGCTGATTTATGCTCCAACATTATGTTATCAACCTGATTTTATAATTAACAAAGAACGTTTATATGGTGTTTCGGTTATGTTATATGCCCTACGTTCTAAAGATAGTATGGGAATAGGGGATTTTGCTGATTTAGCTGAAATTGTAAGAATCACAGCGCAAAATGGTGGAGATATTGTGGGGATTAATCCATTGGGAGTTATGTCACCTTATATTATTGATGATAAAGATTTATATAAAAAACTTCGTATAGATCAATGTGATGTTTCTCCGTATAGAACAATCAGCAGATTGTTTGTTAATTATATCTATTTAAGGTTACAAAATGAGAATGATTTTAAATCTTCAACCGAAATTAATAAATTTATAAGCGAAAATAAAGACTATTGTGATAAGCTTAATAATAGCGAACTTGTTATGTACAAGGAAGTTTTGTTGTTTAAGCTGAAAATTTTAGAAATGATGTTTGAACAGTTTAAAAAAACACCAGATAATAAACGTAAGGAGCAATTTGCTGATTATATCAAAGAAAAAGGTGATATGTTGCAAAATTTATGTTTGTTTGAGGTATTGGCTGAAACGCAGACAAATAGCCATTTTTGGTGTTATTGGGAAAATAATTATGATGATATATCCTCTGTTGAAACAGAAAAATTTAAGTTGCAAAATTCTGATAGAATAGAGTTCTATGCGTATTGTCATTGGTTGGCAGATTTGCAAATTAAGAAAGTTCAGGAATTGGCAAAAACATTAAATATGAAAATTGGTATTTATTCTGATATGCCAATCGGAGCTGCTTCTAATGGTGTGGAAGTTTGGGAAAATACTAAGGCGTACGTGTTAGATGCCGGAATAGGTGCTCCAGCAGATCCGATGAGGCCTAAGGGACAAAGTTGGGGGTTTACGCCATATCATCCGTTAGAATTGAAAAAACAGCATTATGCTCCATTTATTAAATTAGTAAGAGAGAATATGCAATATTCCGGAGCTTTGCGAATTGATCACGCTATGGGATTAAGACGTTTGTTTTGGGGGTTTTTTGAAGATGGTAACCCTGTAGTGCAGGGCGCTTATGTATATTATGATATTAAAGATTTGACCGCTATTTTATCTGTAGAAAGTAATCGTCAAAAATGTTTGTTGATAGGAGAGGATTTGGGTACGGTTCCATCAGGATTTAGAGAGTATATGGCTGAACATGGTTTACTTTCTTATAAAGTGTTTTTTAGGCAAAAGGAAAAAAACGGAGAGTTTATTGTACCGGAAAATTACCAATATCTATCTTTGGCACAGCCTTCTACACATGACCAAGCTACAGCTTATGGTTTTTGGAAAAATAATGATATTGAAGAATTTAATAATTGTGGATTATATGTTAATGATGAACAATATCAGGCAAATTTAGAGGGGCGCAAGCAAGATTGTGAAAATATGGTCAAAGCTTTTGAAAAACAAAATATGAATATAAGTAATGTTGAAAGCGAACTACATTTATTGGTAAATGAATATGGAGCAAAAACTCAAAGCGCATTATTTTTGGTACGATTGTGTGATATATATAAACAAGTGGTATTGGATAATGCTCCGGGGACGGTTTTTGAATATCCAAATTGGCGAATTAAGCTTAGCAAAACTGTTGAAGATATTAAAAATACAACAGATTTTGCCGATATGATGAGATTGATAAGCAAATATAGACAAAATTAACAAAATAGTGTTTAAGGTGTTTTTTATTAAATTTTTTCTTGAGATATTTGGAAAATGTAGTAAAATTCGGCAGAATTAATAATAAAAACGGAGAAAATAATAAAATGTCTAAAGTTCTTGTTACCTCAGCATTGCCATATATTAACGGTGTGCCTCATTTAGGGCATATGGTCGGGTGTTTATTACCTTCAGATATATACGCTCGTTATATGCGAATGATGGGTAATGAGGTGCTTTATATTGCCGGTACGGACGAGCATGGTACGACATCTGAAGTAGGCGCCTTAAAAGAAGATATGAATATTCAAGATTATTGTGATATGTACCATCAACGTCATGTTCAGACTTATAAAGATTTTAATTTGTCTTTTGATTATTTCGGACGCACGTCAAGTGAGCAGAATAAAGAGATGACATATCATATCTTTGAACAGCTGGATAAAAACGGTTTTATTGAAGAAAGAGCTATTAAACAAGTATATTCTGTTGATGATAAAATGTTTTTAGCTGACAGATATATTACAGGAACTTGTCCTTATTGCGGATATGAAAAAGCTCGAGGCGATCAATGTGAAAATTGTACGAAAGTGTTAGAACCTACAGATTTGATTAATCCTAAAAGTTCAGTTTCCGGCAGTACTAATTTAGAAGTTCGTGAAACCAAGCATTTATTTTTGAATTTGCCTAAGTTGGAAAGTAAACTTGCTGATTGGGTTAAAACCAAGGAGCCTTTTTGGCCTGATGTTGCTTATACCATTGCTCAAAAATGGCTTAAAGAAGGACTGCAGGCTCGTTGTATTACTCGTGATTTGAAATGGGGCTTTCCGGTAAATAAAGAAGGATTTGAAGATAAAGTATTTTATGTTTGGTTTGATGCTCCTATCGGCTATATAGGTATTACAAAGCAATGGGCCGATGAAAATCCGGCGGAAAGAAATTGGAAAGATTGGTGGCTGAATGCTTCCAATGTACGTCATGTGGAATTTATGGGAAAAGATAATGTTCCTTATCATTCCATTACATTTCCGGCAACATTGCTCGGAACTGCTGAAAATTGGACACAGGTTGATTATCTTAAAGGTATGAGCTATCTGACTTATGAAGGAGGTAAATTTTCCAAATCAGAAAAACGAGGAATATTTGCTGAAGATGCAATAAAGGAATTTCCGGCTGATTATTGGCGCTATTGGTTAATGAGTAATGCTCCGGAAGGCTCCGATTCATCTTTCAGTTTTGATTCTTTTGCTGCCGTAGTTAATAAGGATTTGAATGGAGTGTTGGGCAATTTTGTATCAAGAGTGCTAAAGATGACAGCATCTAAAATAGGAGAAAAAATCCCCGAAGGTGCAGAGTTGACAACAACCGAACAAGATTTGATTAAGAATTTGCAAATTAAAATTAATGATTATTTCAAATATATGAATGCAATGGAATTTCGCAAAGCAATGAATGAACTTCGGGCTATCTGGGTAGAAGGTAATAATTATATTTCCGTAACGGAGCCATGGACAGTAATCAAAACAGATAAAGTGCGAGCTGAGACGATATTAAGGGTTTGTATAAATTTAATCAGAATTTTTGCAATTTTGGCGGCTCCGATTATGCCTAGTGTCAGTGAAGACATCTTTAAGCGATTAGGATTAACAGCCAATGATATGCCGATATTAAAGGATTTTGATGTGGAAAAAGAAATTAAAATGTTAAAAGCCGGAAAAAGTTTTGAAATCGGAGATGCTTTATTTGAAAGAATAACTCCGGAAAGAATTGAAGAATTAAAGCAACAATACGGGAGTAAGGAGTAATGATTAATCGTAAGAAAAGAAAGCAAGATGATTATATCGGACCGCAAAAAGGGTGGGCAAAGTTTTTTCATAGATTGTTTTTGTTCCTTACATTTCCTTTGCGCAAACCGTGGTGGACTTTAGCTGTTTTGGTTGTGATGTTTTTGGCACCGACATTTGCCGGTGTTAAGCCTGCCGAAGTGCATTTGTGGTATTGGAATTTATTGAAAAAATCAAGTGTTCGGGTTTCTGATAAAGCAAAGACCATAATTGCGGAAATACCTAAAGTTGAAGTTGCGAATGTTGAGCCTAAAAGTGTGAAAATGGCTGAAGTAGAGAAGAAATCAAGTGGCAGAAAAATGTTTGAAAGAGCAAAATCTCCACCAATTGTAAAAACAATTCAAACAAGTTCTAGTGATGTGGCTGCGGTTTCAGAAAATGATACAAATAATGAAATTGTTGTTGAACAACAAGAACCTCGTGTTGTTAATTTTGAAAAGCCGCAAGTTCAATCGGTTAATACAGTAAAAGAAAATCATAAAAATCTTGATTTGATATATGTAGATGAACCTAAGCAAATTGAAGGAATGGCTATAGTAATAACTGCCAATGAAATAAAAGTAGGGAACACGGAATTGTTTTTGCATGGAATATATGTATCGCCATATTCAGATAAAGGAAAACGCGCAAAAGTGTTTTTGATGGATACCATTAGCGGCAAAGATGTGAAATGTGAAGTTAAAGCTTATACATTTCAGTCAGTTCCAACGGCAATTTGTACTATTGACGGAATTAATATTAACAAGCAGTTAGTTGATTTAGGCTATTCTAAAAACGTGGCTCTTGATTAGGAGTTGGTTTGATGTGGCAACCGGTATTAATGATAAGTGGGTATTTTATCAGCCTGTTAGGGGTGGCAATGTTGATACCTGCCGGTGTAGATGTATATTATACCAATGCTAATTGGTCATATTTTATAACCTCATCAATAATATCTTTATTTATCGGTGTTTCTTTATTTTTAGCCAATAATAATAAAATTAATCATATTTCATTACAACAAGGCTATCTGCTTACTTGTTGCAGTTGGTTTTCCGTAGCGATTTTGGCGGCGATTCCGTTTGTTTTGTATGGAACAAATATACCGGATGCTGTTTTTGAAGCTTTTTCAGGAATTAGTACTACCGGTGCAACAATATATAAGGATGTTGAGAAACTGCCGAAAGCTATATTATTATGGAGAGCAATTTTACATGGGTTGGGCGGAGTCGGAATAGTTATATTCGCAATTGCTTTATTGCCTTTTTTGGGAATTGGCGGAATGCAAGTTTTTCAACGAGAAAACTCAGATGTAAATGAAAAGTTTATGCCTAAAATAAGTTATATCGCTAAAAGGATTATTTGGGTTTATTTAATTTTGATGATGGGATGTATGTTGGCGCTAAAACTTGCCGGTATGGGTTGGTTTGATACGATATGTCAAACATTATCCACAATTGCTACCGGTGGGTTTTCTACTAAAAACAAGTCTATTGCAGCTTTTAACAGTTCATTAATAGAATGGGTAATTATCTGTTTTATGTTTTTAGCAGCATTGCCATTAACATTTTATCATAGTTTGTTGGCTACCAAAAATATTCACTCTTTAAGGTCTTCACAAGTGGCTGCATTTATAAAGGTTTTGTGTGTTTATATCGGGGGGTTAACTATTTGGTTGTGGTGGAATAATATTTATGATTTTACGACATCATTACGTATGGCTGCTTTTAATGTTGTTTCTATAGTTACATCTACAGGGTTTGTTACTGCAGATTACTTAAACTGGGGAATATTTGCCGGAGCTTTGT
The DNA here is from genome assembly GCA_017457005.1 of Alphaproteobacteria bacterium. GTDB lineage: Bacteria > Pseudomonadota > Alphaproteobacteria > RF32 > CAG-239 > CAZU01. The sequence goes on from JAFTII010000012.1 coordinate 23,097, forward strand.
TTTTAATATTTGCTTTAACTGGCGGATGTACAGGATCTACGTCAGGGTCTGTTAAAATCTTCAGATGGCAGGTTGTTTGGATACAAATAAAAAGGACATTTGTTTCTATTTTGGAACCGAATCGTATGTTGCCGTTAAAAATTGGACAAAGTAATATTTCTTGGGATGTTGCTTATTCTATATTGATCTTTTTGGCGGTATATAGCGTTAGTATTACAGTATTAACTCTTATAGTATCTGTTTGCGGAGTTGATTTTGTAACTGCTTTTAGTGCGGTTATTGCTTGTATAACTAATAGCGGTCCGGGAATTGGAAATATTGTAGGTCCAACCGGTACATACTCTGATTTAAGTGATGTTGTTAAGTACATTTTGGCAATAACAATGATTGTCGGTCGTTTGGAAGTTATGACCGTTTTAGTTGTATTTACTAAAAACTTTTGGAAGTAATAGGTATAATTTATTATTCGGTTAATTCGTTTTCATCATTTTCAGAAAAACCGTTTTCTTCATCTTCTATTGTAAAATTTGGAGTTTCTTCTATTTGTAATAAATCTTGAGGATTGCCTTCCTGATTATTGTCAGATTGATTTACAACTACGGAAATAACTTCTTTTGCTGGGGCTTCCGTTGTTGTGAGAGTTGCTTCAGTTTCAGGAGTATCTATAGAAATATTATCACTATTTATGGTTGTCGGCACAAGTATAGATGCTTCTTCTTTTTGAGTAGAAATAATCGCATCTCTGGCGGAGAGTTCTTCTGCGGATAATGTTGTAGCTTTGACCTTGCTATTAGTACATTTTAGTAACCAGACATCATAAATTGGGTGTTCAACAGCATTAAGCGCCGGAGATGAAGAAAACATCCATCCTTTGAAAATGTTAATAGGAGTTTGCGTATTGTATGTGTCAGCAATATCAACAAAAGCGATATTTTCAGGAGTATCTTCCGGTGCGCTGGTTACACATTTACGCACGACAATAGAGAAACTACCGAATTTAACTTCGCCATTTACGGGGACATCAATTTCACTAACTCTACCGGTAATCTTATCCATTGCTTGCATGTGAGCGGTATCGGTATTGGTATAGGAATTGGCGAAAGCTACTGATGAGAGCATTAGTACGGATATTCCGCCGTATATAATGCTATTCTTGATTTGAACCATTATCTGTCACCATAAATATAATTTCACCGACCATATCTTCTAAAGTTTTGAAATCTTTAGTGTTTTGCATGGTATCACCGTCTTTAAGAAATTCTTTGCTATGTCCGGGGATTATTTTTATAAATTTATCGCCGATTAAACCGTCTCCGACTATGGCTGCTTCACTATCTATCGGAAGTTTGATATTTGAGGACAGGCTCATTTTGATATCAGCCGTATAGTCTTCATTATCTAATGATTGGGCAATTACGGTACCTATTTTGATACCGTTAAGGCGAACATCAGATCCGGTAGTAAGACCTCCAACCTTTAAAAACCGAGCATTTACATTGTATCCCTTAACAACTTGTAAGTCTGATACATTATAGGCAAAATATGCAAAAAATCCTGCAATAACTAATACAACTATTCCCATAATGGTTTCTACCGGTCTTTTGTTCATGTAATATCTCCTAAATACAGACTATTGTTTCTTTGATTTGTTGCGATTGGCTTTGCCAATTCCGATTATTCTATCAATTAATTCTTCAATTACCATTGCATCTTGAGTATAAGCAAATTCATCTCCTGAAGCCAACATATCTTCTGATCCGCCGGGTTCTATTTCAATATATTTTGCACCCATCAGACCGGAGCTTACAATGGAGGCACTACTGTCGTCAGGGAGCTGGATATTGTCTTTAATTTCCAAAGTAAGTATTGCTTTGTAGTTTTCATCAAGTTTGGCATCTACAATTTTTCCGATATTCATTCCGGCAAGACGAACCATATCTCCAACCAATAGACCATCTGTGCGATTAAAACGGGCTTGTAGGGGGTAATAGGTTCCGGCTTCTTGATGGCTGATACGTTTGTCAGCTAAAATCCAAAAAGATATAATGAGTAAAATTCCCATCGCAACTCCGAAGCCGATTTTGAGGTTGCGAGTTTCTTCTTTGCTATAGGTATCTTTTATTAACATTGATTAAATTCCTTATGAAACTATTATATCAATAACTTAAAATAAATGTTTTGTCATTAAAGATTTTGAAAAATAAAAATAATTGTTAAAATTTTAATTTTTTTTTGTTATTCTTTCAGTAAAATTAAATGGTTTTGTGAGGGATAATGTTAGTTGTAAAAAAAATATCCAAATCATTCGGAAATATAATAGCCGTTAATTCCGTTAATTTTTGTTTGAAAAAAGGCGTTACGGCTTTATTAGGACCAAATGGTGCCGGTAAAACGACATTACTCAGAATGCTTAGCGGATATTATGTGCCGGATGAAGGAGAGATATTAGTTAACGGCAATTCATTGGAAAATGATCGGCTAAATGCATTAAAATCTTTTGCTTATGTGCCGGAAAACGGTGCGTTGTATCCGGAAATGACCGTGGCAGAATATGTGCGGTTTATGGCGAATATTTACCGTCTTAGTGAAGAAAACTTTGTGGATAATTTGGCATCATTAATAAAAGAATTGCGGTTGGAAAAAGTTATAAATCGCCAATGCGAAAAATTATCTAAAGGATTTAAACGCAGAGTTGCTTTGGCTGGAGCTTTGGTACACAGACCGCAAATATTGATTTTGGATGAACCGACAGAAGGGTTGGATCCGAATCAGAAATTTTTAATCAGAGATTTTTTGCGCAATTACGGTAAATTGCATACCGTGTTAATTTCCACGCATGTGATGGAAGAGGTAGAAGCTTTTGCAGATAGGGTATTGTTGCTCAACCATGGTAAATTAATTTGCGATACCACACCTGACGGTTTAAAGAGCCTTACACCGGCAAATGATATAGAAGCAGCTTTCAGAGCTATGACTTTTGATAAGTGAGGAATTATGTTTGAAAATGTTCTTACGATTTTTTTGAAAGAATTCAGATCTTATTTTTTAAGTAAGATGGTATGGTTTATTTTTGTCAGTTTCTCGTTATTTTTGGTTGCCGGTTTTTTCCTTTATCCTTATGCCGGCAGTATAGGAGAAGCCGAATTATCACCTTTTTTCAGGTTGCAGCTTAATTTGTTTATATTTGTTGTGCCGGCTCTTACCATTAAAATTTGGTGTGATGAAAAAAAGCAAGGTACGATGGAACTTACACTAAGTTTGCCGGTAAGTTACACAGCATTGGTCGGCGGAAAGTTTTTGGCACTGTGGGGCTTGTGTGGTTTGCTGATGTTTTCAACCATAGGTACATGGCTTTTATATGCAATATTTTGCGGAGTTAATAATAGTGCCGTATTGATGAATTATTTGTTTTTGTGGATTGCTTGCGGGGCATTGTGCGCTCTTAGTATGTTGATTTCTACCAGTAGTGAGCAGCCGGTGAGTACTTATGTAATATCTTTGGCTTTGTGTTTAGCTTTGGTAATGGTTAATGTTTCGGATTTGTTATTGGGAGAGAATGCGACGGAAGCGGTTATTTTGGCAAGTGACAGTTTAAGTTTTAAGTATAATTTTTTGAATTTGATATCGGGAAGAATCTCTTTGGCAGCAATTTTCTACTATTTAAGTATAATGGTTTTATGTCTGTGGATGAACGTGATAACCATCGGATGGCGGAGAAAATAATATGTTGAAAAAAACTCAATTTGCGTTTGTCGGTATATGTTTGTTGGCAACTTTCATTTGTATTAATATTGCAGTTTCTTTACTTGGCAGAAAACTTACATTAGATGTAACAAATGATCAAAGATACAGTATTGGTCAAGAGACTAAAGATTGGCTGAAGTCAAATGAAAAAGATATTTATGTTCGTTTGTATATATCTGCAGATTGGAAAGGAAAATACCAACTTAAAGAATATTCAACCGATGTATTAAGATTATTGGAAGAATATCAGTTAGCTTCAAATAATAAATTAAGTATAAAGGTGATTGAAGTCAGACCATTGTCGGTAGCAGCGGCGGAAGCTAAAAAATACGGACTTGAGGGAGATAAAACGGAAAATTGGTTTGGGCTAATTGTATCTGATGAAAACGGAAGTATGAGGACAATTCCGTATCTCAATCCGGAACGTAAAAATTATTTGGAATATGATATTACCAAAACATTAAAAAGTCTCGGTAAAGTTAACAAACCCAGAGTAGGAGTGTTATCATCAGAAATTACGGTTAAAGCCAGTCAAAATAAATTAGATTATCGTAAGGATTGGCCGATAATATCAGCGTTAAAGGACAAATTTGAATTTAAGCCTATAAATTCTAAGACGGGATTTATAGATGATGATTTGGATGTCTTGATGATAATTAATCCGAAAGAAATTTCTGAATTAACTTCATACGCAATTGATCAATATTTATTACGTGGCGGAAATTTGTTGATTTTTGCAGATCCGTTATCAGAGGAAGCATTGCGTAATAAAACATTGGTATATGCGCCGACCGGATTAGAAAAAATATTTGAAAAAATGGGAATTAACTATAATGCTAAATTTCTGACAGTTGATTTTAAGCATAACCGTTATGCAAATGTTGATGAGACCAATAAAGACAGGTATCCGCTTTGGTTAACGGTATTTCCTAAACAGGATAATCACAAAATATTGCATAATCTTGAACCGGTACAAATGAATACCAGTGGTTTTATGTGGTTGGAAAATAGAGATAAATTGGTGCATCAGGTCTTGCTTTCATCTTCTGAAGACAGTGGAATTGCTCTGACTATTGATGCTTTAGATTCTTCTTATGGTATAATGATGGATAATGTTGAAAAAACAGATGAAAAGCTAAATCTCGGAGTTTTGGTGGAAGGTTACTTTTTATCGTCTTATATGGAACCATATTTAAAAACAGAAAAATATATATCAGGAGAATATGCTTTTAGAAGTTTGTCCGTACGGCCCAGTAAGGTTATTGTTGTGACTGACAGTGATATGCTGAATGCGGATTTATGGAATAAAAACAATTCCGTTAAGCAGGATGCAAATTCTTATGTTCCTTATGGAGGAAACCTTACATTTGTAGAACGAGCTTTAGGATATTTGAGCGGAGAACAAAGTTTGCTTCCTTCCGAGAAAAAAAACAGAGTTAATGTTTGGCCGCTAAATGTGGTTATTCAAGCAATTTCGGAAAGAATTTATGCTTCGGAAAAAGCTGAAATTAATAATGAGTTGGCTGATTTGAATTTGCTGCAAGATGATATTGATGCTTTGATTGAAGAGCAAGGAAATATTCCTTCCGTAAAAATTGTCAGAGAAATAGAGAATATTCAAAGAAGGCAACTTGAGCTTAAGCAAAAGCAAGAAAAACTTAAATATAAAATCAGATTGTTAAGTAAAGTTCTTTTTGTATTATGGTTGCTGATTAATTTTATAATGCCGATAGCCTTTATTGCCATCGCAGTACAGATAATGAATTTATTTAATCGTAAGAAATCTGAATTGGCGGAGAAAATTGCAGATGAAAAGTAGTAAGATTATAAAGACGGCAAGCGGATTAGCATTAGGCAGTTTGGGATTGTTGTTGTTTGCTTTGTTGGCGGTTAATTTGCGATTTCCCGCGCAGTCATACGGACGCTTAATTTTTGCAGAAAGTTTTGCGTCCGGTACGGATGTAGATAAGATAGAGATTGTTTCAGAAAATGAAATGGTAACATTAGAGCATAATGGAGAATATTGGTATGTAAAAGAGGCTGATGATTATCATACTAATATTGTATTGTTGAATAATACGTTATTAAATCTTAATAATGCTACCTATTATGCGAAAAGAGATTTTTCTTCAGAGTTATTAAAAGAGTTAGAACTTGATGAAAAAGGGATAAGAATTAGAACTTTTGCCAAAAACAAAAAACTTAATGATATTGTTGTCGGGAAAAAAGCACAAAACAGAAATTTATGGTATATAAAGCCGGATAATAAAAATGAAATATGGTTGGCTGATGGTAATTTTATGTTGCCTAAAGAATTTTATTCTTGGATAATGCAACCGATTTTAGAATTTCCGGCTGATATGGTAAAAGCGATTCAAAGTGATGATGATAAAATATACAGACCAGCACCAAGAGCCGGATTTTTGAATAAAAATAATTTGCCGGTACCGATTGTTCCGATATTGGAGGTCGCTAATTATATTTTAGCAGAAGATGTCAGAAAAGTTGAAAATTTTAATAAAAACAATTATACCCTCCATAGAAAGTTAACATTTTCCGTGTTTGGCGGGTTGATTATAACTTATGATATTTATTCAAATGGCACGGAATATTGGATGATAATAAATTTAGGGTCAGTACCTCTACCAAAACAAGAAGTTAATGCTTATATTAAAACCAACAGACTTTTCTATGACGGGTGGGTATTTAAATTACCTGAAGTTATCGGAAGTGTGTTGTTCGGAGTATCTTTAAAATAAGCAAATATAATGAGAAATAAAGAGAGGACTGAAAATCTTCTGTTACAAATATCTCAATTGCAACGTCGTTTTGAATTTGTAGAAAGAACGGCAAAAGTCGGTTATTGGGAATTAGATTTAAGAGCCAAAAAGTTTTATTGGTCAAAAGAAGTATATCGTATTTTTGGAGTAAAGAGTGACCGTGGATATCAACATCATAATTTGATTAAAGATAGGATATTGCCTGAAGATATGCCGGTTTATAAGCAAAAAATACGAGTGCTGTTGCGAGATGAAGAACCGGTTGAGGGAGTTATCCGGCTTAAGAAAAAAGATGGTAGTTTGATAGATTGTTTATTTAGAGCAGATCGGTTAATAGAAAATAGTACCAGTCGTATTATCGGTATCTTTCAAGATATAACAGATATCAGACAAAACCAAATGAACTTGCTTGCAGAAAATGATAAGATAAAAAAAGATATTGTGGTACGTGATTGGTTTATTGCTCAAGCAACACACGATCTACGTCAACCCTTACATGCAATCAGGTTGTTTGCCGATGCTTTAGATATTGAAGAACTGACAAATGAGCAGGCACAAACAGTCTGCAAAATAAAGAACTCCATATCCAGACTTGCTGTTTTATTGGATGATTTTTTGGATGTTTCTAAATTGAACTATGGTGGATTGGTGGCACAATACAGTTGTTTTAATTTAAGCAACTTAGTTGATAATATTTGTCATGAATATCAGAATTTTTGTGGTATTAAGATGGTTTGCAGTAATAAAGTTTCATCGGTATATGGTGATGAAATTTTAATTGAAAGAGTATTGCGCAATTTGCTTAATAATGCTTTTAAGTATGCAAAAACTAAGGTTGTATTGAAAGTCGGGTATGAAAATAATAAGCTTAAAATGAGAATAATTGATGATGGAAAGGGGATTAGTAAAGGAGAACAAGATAAAGTTTTTAATGATTTTTATAAAATAAATAAGCAAGACGAGGGAAGCGGTTTAGGGTTAGGAATTGTTATGCGTATCATAAAAATTTTAGACGGAAGCGTTAAAATACGTTCAAAATACGGTTATTATTGTGCTTTTGAAATATCATTGCCTTTAGCGCTATGCTGATGTTGAAAATTCAAGTGAAAGAATTAGATTATTATATGAAATGAACTGTTACGGACTGGTCTTTGTACTTAATGATAATCACAAGGATTGGAGGCGGGCAGATGCAAGTGTATTGTGATTCCAGTTTTGATGAAAAACGGCAAATTGCCGGTATCGGCATAACAATTATAGACGGTCAAAAACGCAGAACATTTTCTAATTGGATAAAAGCTCGTACCAATAATGAAGGCGAGCTTTTTGCTATATATTTGGCCAGTATTTTGAGTGAAGGAAAAGGAATTATTTATACGGATTCTCAAGTGGCAATGAGTTATGTAGATAATGGCATAAAAGATAAACCTCGTACCAAAGAACAATTTATTAATCATAAATGTTGTGAATATTGGGCTTATAAAATCCGAAAACAAAATGTGATATTAGAAAAAATTAAAGCTCATCAAAAAGTGTTTCAACTGCATCCGATGGGAAACAGAATGGCAGATTTGTTGGCAAATGAGGGGCGAGCAAAATTTTATGAAAGAGACAGATAATACTTGTATTTTGTTATCGGTAATGATAAATTATCTTCTGTGTAATTTTTTATGAGGTGTGATTATGGAAACTAAAGTGGCAGTAGTGGCAATTATTGCCGAAAGCAGAGATTCGGCCGAAAATATAAATGCCATCTTACATGAATACGGTCAGTATATTATCGGGCGTATGGGATTGCCGTATAGAGAAAAAAAACTGAATATTATCAGTATTGCCGTTGATGCTCCTCATGATATTATCAGTGCAATGAGCGGAAAAATCGGTAATTTGCCTAATGTTACGGTTAAAACGGCCTATTCAGGAAATTGTAATTAAAAACTAAACTAACTGACGGGAAAGAGTAATCTGACCCATAAGGAGAAAATAATGGTATATAATCCGAAATCAGCAAAAGCTGAAGAATTTATTTGTCATCAAGAAATATTAGATAGTTTATCTTATGCCGAAGCTAATAAAGATAATTTGGCATTAATTGATAAAATTATAGAAAAAGCAGAGCAACGCAAAGGTTTGTTACACAGAGAGGCGTTGTTGTTGTTAGATTGTCAAGATGAAGAACGAAATCAGCGTATTTTTGCTTTGGCAGAGCAAATTAAAAAAGACTTTTATGGCAATCGTATTGTTTTGTTTGCTCCGCTTTATCTTTCAAATTACTGTGTTAACGGATGTGTGTATTGTCCGTATCATGCTAAAAATAAGGCTATTGCACGAAAAAAAATGAGCCAGGGCGAAATCAGAGAAGAAGTAAGTGCTTTGCAAAATATGGGGCATAAGCGTTTGGCTTTGGAAGCCGGAGAAGATCCGATAAATAATCCGATAGAATATATTTTAGAATCAATAAAAACCATATATTCAATTCAACACAAAAACGGTGCAATTCGTAGAGTTAATGTGAATATTGCAGCAACAACGGTTGAAAATTATCGTAAATTAAAAGATGCCGGTATCGGAACGTATATTTTGTTTCAAGAAACTTATAATAAAGAATCTTATGAAAAATTGCACCCGACCGGTCCAAAGCACAATTATGCTTGGCATACTGAGGCTATGGACAGAGCTATGGAAGGTGGAATAGACGATGTGGGACTGGGTGTGCTTTATGGTCTGGAATCCTATCGTTATGAGTTCGTCGGGCAATTGATGCATGCCGAACATTTGGAAGCAGTATTTGGAGTGGGGCCGCATACTATCAGTGTGCCGAGAATTAAAAAAGCAGAGGGTATTGATCCAAATTCATTTGATAATGGTATAGATGATGATATTTTTGCCAAAATTATAGCTTGTATAAGAATAGCGGTACCTTATACCGGAATGATTATTTCTACCCGAGAAAGTCCGAAAGTCAGAGAGCGTGCGTTGCATTTGGGAGTGTCGCAAATCAGCGGAGCGTCTAAAACCAGTGTGGGAGGATATGCACATCCGGAGCCGGAAGATGAGAATTCGGCTCAATTTGATGTGAGTGATAACAGAACTCTTGATGAAATTATATATTGGCTGATGAAAATGGGATATGTTCCCAGTTTTTGTACGGCTTGTTATCGGGAAGGACGTACGGGAGACCGATTTATGGAGCTGTGTAAGTCTAAGCAAATTCAAAATTGTTGTCATCCTAATGCGTTGATGACATTGAAGGAATATTTGGTTGATTATGCTTCTGAACAGACAAAAGAGTTGGGACAACTTCTGATACAATCTGAATTAGGTAATATTCCTAAAGACAAAGTCCGTGAATTTGTTTGTAAACATTTGGCAGAAATTGAAAAAGGAAAAAGAGATTTTTACCTTTAGAGGAAAATTTTGTCAAAAAAACCTTGATTCGTAGTTGAAAATATGATACATTGTGGCAAGTTTTGTATAAAAAGGGCTTGCCACAATGATTATAAGTAATTTCAGAGAATATTTAGATTGTTTGCGCAATTTATTTGTAAACGCCAACATGGGTAGTGTTGAAGCGTATTTGCAAGATATGGCGCAAAGTGGTAAAAAACAAAGAGAATACAAAGAAAAATTACAAAAAGAGATAGCAGTTATAACGGCTAAAATTAATTTTTTGCGCCAAGAGATGAAGCGAGAAACTGATAGGCGTAAAATCAGTGAACAGATAAAAAGACTTAAGGAAAATAAAACTTTATTGCTGAAAAGATTAAAGCAAAAAACTCAAACTACAAGGTTTGCAATGCTTTCTGATGAAACGAAGGCAACTTTGTGTACTCTAAAAATTTTGCGTAAATATTTGACTAAAGAACTTATGGAAAATGAATTTTCCGGTATGAAAAAAGATGATAACGGTAATCTGATTTTTGATGCAAAAGTATTTGAAGATTCTTTTTTATATCAAGATGCCAGACATATTTATGATTATGTGTCTGCTTATATTATCCAAAATCCGGGAAGAGTGGTTTCTGAAAGTCATTTTAATAAGTTTTTTGATAAAGAAAGCGGTTGGCGAGGTATAGTTAATCAGGCTAACAAATTCTTTGATGCTCAAAACAAACGTAAGAAAACCAGAGCTGAAATTATTGCAGAAAGTAAAAGTGATATAGAATTCATTAGAGAATATCCTGATAATCGGGTTCTATTGGTTCGTTTAAAAACACCGGAAGCTCTTGATTATGAAGGGACTGCTGCACATAATTGTGTCGGAGGTGGGACTTACGATAAATTATTGAGTAAAAAGCATAGCGGTATTTATTCTTTACGCAGGTTAACCAAAGATGGCGAATTAAAGCCGGTAGTAACTATTGAGTATAATGATGGGGTGGTTAAGCAGGTAAGGGGAATATGTAATTCAATAGTAGCTTATGATTATAATTTGCCGGCAAGAGATGTCGTATTGCGTTTGATGGAAAAAAACGATATTGCTGAGTTGGTAAATAATGATGATGTTAAAAATGATGTGCTTAATTCTTTAGGAATTTATCGTAATGGTAAAGGTGGTTATTTAGACATTCATAATGCCAGCGGTGATGAAGATTTTACTATACCTAGAATGGGAATTGTTGCAGAAAGTTTAGGCGATTATGATTTTAGTAAATTAAAGATTAAGGATCTTGCTGTTTATGGAGAATTGAAACAAAAAGATGTGAAATTTCTTGAACAATTTAAGTCGGTGGAGAAATTAACTATTGAAGAGACTGCAGATAATTTGTGTTTAGATTTATCACAGTTAGATAAATTAGAAAATCTTACCTTAAAAACAAAAAATTCAAATTGCAGAGTTACAGGTTTATCTACCTCATTGAAAGAATTTGAATGTGAAGGAGATATTAGGTTTGCAAATGATGAGATTGATTTAGAGCAATTTGATGCAATGAAAAAATTGGCACTTAAGGGGGTTTATTTTGATGTTTTGAAGAATTTTGCCGGAAGTTACTTGAAATTAGATTTGGATCATGATGCTGATATTCAGTTTATTGGGGAAAATAATATTGAACTTTTAAAATTAACATCAACCAAACCAATAAAAGTTGACTTAAGAGTTGATGGCGCAAAAGAAATAAGAGATATGTGGGCAGATGGTTTAATTGATTTTAAAATAAATACTTCTAGCGTTAAAAGAATTAATTTAAAAAATACTAATCTTTCAAATGATTTTGTATTTATTCCAAATGTATATTATTGTTTTGAGAACTGTAGTTTTCCGGTAGAAATAGCAAAAAGGATAATCAGTTCTGAGATTGTGAATCCGTATAATGAGTGTAATGGGATTGAAAGTAAAGGTGTTTGTGATTTTTCTGATTTGAGAAAAGTTGATTTTAGAGCTTTTGCAGCATTAAGAAGTCCAATGAAGTTTGCAGAAGAATTAGATTATTTATATGCTAACGGAACAATACTTTGTCCTAATGCCATCAGAGGGATAAAAAAAATCAAAAGTTTAGAGTTGGGGGCAATCGGAGTTGATAAATGGTTGGACGAGATACCTTGTGAAACGGTAGATGCTTTAAATATGCATACCAGTCAAAAAGATATATTGTCAAGATTTCCTAATCTTAAAGAGTTATCATGTGGCGGGGTTCCGATTGCAAAAATTCCGCATAGTGTGGAAAAATTAGATTATAGGCAATTTTTTGATATTACTATTCGTTCGTCTTCATATATGGAGATTGATTCTTGCGGAGATGATGGTAATTATGTTTTTGATATATCTGAGTTAAGCAATTTGCGAGATGTGTCTTTGAGAGTTCAAGATGCCCGTTGTGAACAGTTAATATTCCCTAAAGATATAGAGAAAATTTATTTGCAAGGATACGTTAGAAAACTACAAAAATTAGATTTAAGTAAGTATAAAGAGCTTAAAAAGGTAGGTTTTAACCTGATTTGTCATGGATTGGAGGAAGTTAATCTGCCTGAAAGTATAGAAAATATTCAAGGAGGTAATAAAGGTATCGGTATCGGAGTATTAGGTGGTGATAAAGAAAAAAATAAGATAAAATGGACTATATCCGAAAAAGCCAAGCCAGAAGTAATTGCATATTTGCAAAAAGAATGGGGAAAAGATAATGTGATATTGGTGCCGCCTAAAAATAGAAAAGAACAAATATTATTGCCAGTGATGGTAATGCAACAGAAAACAAGTAGAAGATAATCCCTTTCCCCTTGATGGGGAAAGGTTAGGATAGGGGTGATACGATGTCTGAAAATGCTGTTAATAGTAAATTTTTGAATATATCAAGAAAGTTAAGAGTAAATCAGACTGATTGTGAGAAAAAGCTGTGGTTTAGAATTAATAATAAACAATTAGGAGTTAAATTTAGAAGGCAATATGTTATTGCAAATAAGTATATAGTTGATTTTATTTGTTTGGAAAAGAAATTGATTGTTGAATTGGATGGTGGACAACATTGCAATAATCTAGAAGATGAAATTAGAAATAGGTATTTGAGTGATTTAGGTTTTGAAGTATTGAGATTTTGGAATAATGATGTTAATGACAATATTGAGGGATGTTTGGAAATTTTATGGAGTAAAATTAAGAAATGATTTTTAGTCACCCCCACCTTAATCCTCCCCCATCAAGGAGGGAGGAAAATAAAAGAATAAAATAGGGGGATATGAAATAATCTCTTTTCCCTTGATGGGGAAAGGTTAGGATAGGTGGTATTGAAAAGTTTTGATAAAAAATTATTGTGTAACCTGTTAAATTTATTAAATTATGGATGTAAGTATGAAACTTAAGGCGGTTAAAAATCTGATGGATACATTAGAGTTTAACCAACAAGACAAGCTGACTCTGATGGATATGCTATTAGAAACATTGTCTTTGAAGCAATCTGCAAGACAGATTTTGCTAGAGATGATTGAACAAGAGCTTTGTCCGGAAAAGTCTAAGACAGAAAAGCAAGCCCAGAAAACTGAGCCAGTTGTTGAACAGGAGGTGAAAGCTCAACCTCAAAAATCTGAGCCGGTTGAAGAAGCTAAAGATCTAAAGGGGTGGTTGGAGCAAGAAATTGCATCTAAACGGAAAACGCGAGAAACTACAGAGGCGTTAAACGAATATGGGGCAAAAATGAAGTTTGCGATGCTGTATGACGATGGCGTATGTTCTTATTGGTTGCGAAGAGAAAAACAACCGTTAGGCATCATTATAAATGATGAATTTGCAATTTATTGCCGTAATCATCAATGTGCTGATCGTACCAACAAGCAGGAAGCAATGCGTTATGCCTCTACACTTCTGAAAGTAGATGGAAGAGAGTGGAAAGTTATTACTGAAAAACATTGTCGTGCAATTTGCAGACAACCTCTTTTTCATGACATTTGTCAGCAACTCCGTGATTTGGGATGTAGAAAAATTGTTTCAAGTCACCTCAAAGAAGTTTTGACTTCTGATGGTCCTTTGACAGCCAAAGATTGGGAAGTTTGGTTTGTGATGGATTTGTAAGTCATTTAAGCGGAGAATTATATTTCTCCGCTTTTTTGTTGACTTTGTATTAATAGTGCAATACTGCTATGGTAAAACAACTTGAGTATTAGAATATGAAAACAGAACTTTTAGCGCCGGCAGGCGATATTGAAGCAGGATATGCAGCTCTTTATTATGGAGCTGATGCAGTTTATTTGGGGTTGCAGCAATTCTCTGCCAGAGCAACAGCTACTAATTTTGATGAAGCAAATCTAAATGAGTTTGTGGGCTATGCTCATCATTTGGGACGTAAGATATATGTTGCAGTCAATACTGTTGTGCAGGAAGATGAGTTATCGCAATTATTGCAAACATTGGATATTTGTTCTCGTTGCAAAGTGGATGCTGTTATTATTCAAGATTTGGGAGTGGCGAGAATTGTACGTGAGAGTTATCCGGAACTTGAAATGCACGCCAGTACTCAAATGGCGGTACATAATAAAGAGGGTGCTTTGACTTTGCAAAAGCTCGGATTTTCTCGGGTGGTGGTGGCAAGAGAATTGACTTTGCCCGAAATCAAAGAAATTGCTTCTATTCCTGATTTGGAAACAGAAGCTTTTATTCATGGTGCTTTGTGTTATTCGTATAGCGGGTTATGCTTGTTCTCTTCTTTTGAAAACGGGCGTAGTGCTAATAGAGGAAAATGCCTTTATCCTTGTCGTGCGGAATTTGACGGAGAAGCCGGAAAAGCACATTATTTTTCTATGAAAGATATGGCATTACAAGAAGATGTACTGAAAATGCCGGTTACATCTTTAAAAATTGAAGGGCGCAAAAAAACAGCGCTTTATGTGGCTGCAGTTACTGATTATTATCGCCGTTTGCTTGACGGAAAAGAAGTTGAAAACAGAGATGAACACATTAAACAGATTTTCTCTCGTCCTTGGTGTAAGTTCCATTTTAAGGGCAAAGATAAGAATGTGATTGAACGTAATTTTGTAGGACACAGAGGTCTCAAAATCGGTAAAATAGAACGTGTAGGAAAACATAGTATATTTTTTAAGACTAATCATGATATCGGCAGATATGACGGTTTGCAAATAGAGATTAAAGGAATGGAAAAGCCTTTTGGTTTTTCGGTGCAACAAATGCGTATGAACGGAAAAAATGTGTTTGTTGCTCTTAAGGGGAGTGAAGTTGAAATAGGGGTGCCACCTCAAGCTGATAATTTGATGGTCGGGCAAGATGTATATTTGGCATCTTCTACCCAAGTTAAAGGGGCTTATGATTATACAAAACCTAAGCCGAATGAATATAAGCAAAAAGAACCGATTGATGTGGTTGTAAAAATTACAAAAAATATGGTGGTTGCAACAGCAGATAACGAAAAAGCAGTAATTGCAAATGATTTTGAAACAGCTCAACATCCGGATAAAGTTACAGAGGCAATTGCTAAAGTTTTTGCCAAAAGCGGTAATAGTGATGTTGTGTTGAAAAATTTGGTCGTTAAAAATGATTTGGGATTGTTTGTTCCGGTATCAATATTGAATGAATTAAGACGTAATCTGTACGCAAAAATTAAGCCACAATCCAAAATCGGTGTTTTGCCTCAAATAACAAGCCGTGATTTAAGTTCTCCGCAATGGATTTTACGTACGGATAATGTGAATAATTTAGCGTTGGTTGATTTAAGCAAAGTTGCGGAAATAATTGTTTTGATAAATGAAAATTTTAAGATTTCCGAGTTAAATGTACTGCCAAAAAATAAAGTAAGACTGGCTTTGCCGGCTGTTTGCCGTAAAGTTTCAGATTGGAAACAACTGATTGAAAAATTGTTGATATCAGGATATCGCAAATGGGAAACAGCTAATTATTGGGGGTGTTCGGTATTGCCGGAAAATGGAATTGATTTGAGTTTTGATGCTCCGATTTATATGTTTAATAGACAAGCAACTCAAATGGCTAAAGAACTCGGTGCAAAGCGGATTACATTGCCGGCAGAAGACTTGCTGATTAATTTACAAAAAACGGCAAAGAACTCTTGTTTACCGGTTGTGTGGGAAGTGTATGGCGAAAATCCGTTGTTTACCAGTGCAGCTTGTAACA
>JAFTII010000001.1 GCA_017457005.1 Alphaproteobacteria bacterium
AAGCCTGCCGCCAGCGTTCGTTCTGAGCCAGGATCAAACTCTCATCTTAATGTCTAATCCTAGCCTAAATATACTCATATAGAATTTATTTTACAGGTTCCTTATTATATACTCAGACTATATATATTCGCATATATACCGCCTGCGTATCCTCTTGCTTATTTACTATCTATTATAACACCGTAGCTATTCGCTAATCAGTGAGAGGCGTTATATAAGACATTATCTTAATTGTCAACACTATTTTTGAAAAAAAATTACTTTTTTGTTATTTTTTTTACAACACCCTGAAATAGCTTGTTTTTTGGCCAATGTAATCTTTAAGCTTATTTTCTTTTTATTAACCTTAATTGATTATAATACGGCATAATGTGTTAAATATAATTAATCCATAAGGTGTAAAAAAATGATAAAAAACAAAATACTAACCCTAACATTACTTTTATTTCTTTCTGCTTGCGCAACAGAACGTCCGAGTCTTATGGGAATTGACGGCGGCACAATTCCTCCTGCCTTTGCTCATTTCCCTGACGTTCCTTTTCCAAATGATGCTATTGTAGATTTAGATGAAACAAAAGCTTTGGGAAGCGGAGAAAATTGGATAGGAAGCTTGGTATATACCACACCTTATAATCCAAGTAGTGTTTTTGATTTTTATGTATCGGAAATGCCTAAACTGAACTGGCTTGAGGTTGCTACCGTAAGAGCCAAAATAAGTCACATGACTTATGTCAGAAATAACAGAGCAATGCAAATATTGATTGAAATGAACGGCGGAGATAGTGCCAAAGTTACGGTTACTGCCATTCCTAATGCTAATGGTGTCGGTAAAATTAAATAAAGGAGCTTTTTTATGCTTGAAGGATCTTATACTTTTGGCGGACATCATTTTTGGGAAGATGTGTTTTTTTATCAGAAATGGCGAATCCAACGCAATTATGTAAATAAAAAGTGTCGGCTCCTTGATAATTGGGATATTTGCCGAAAAGAAGGAACTTTTGAAGAATGCAGGAAAGCATTTGTTGAATTTATTGAAGCCTTTGAAATACCCAAGCAAAAATGACACATGGTTGTAATGATTCCCGGACTTGCAGAAACTAAAAATGTATTCAAAGAGCTTTGGAGAGCTGTTTTGAAAAAAGGATATAGTG
Source organism: Alphaproteobacteria bacterium (assembly GCA_017457005.1). GTDB lineage: Bacteria > Pseudomonadota > Alphaproteobacteria > RF32 > CAG-239 > CAZU01. The sequence goes on from JAFTII010000001.1 coordinate 1,152, forward strand.
CAATTGCAATAAATTATCCTTCAACACAAAAAGAAATTGCAGGGCACTTAAGACAATTAAATTTCTTTCTTAATCATTTAGAAGGAGTTGATTCTGTTTCTTTTGTAACAAATGGTATCGCCAGTGTTATTTTGAAAAAATTATTCTGCTCCGATGAACCTTGGCGAAAAAAACTAAGAATCGGAAGAATTGTTCAAGTTAACCCTTATAATCACGGCAGCAAATTGATATTTAAGCTTTCAAAAGTAAAATATTTGGGCTTTATATTAGGACCGATGGCAGCAGAAATGGATCCTGCAATCGTAGAAAAGCTTCCTCCTTTGCCATCTGATATTGAAAGCGGTCTTTTATTCAGCGAATCTGTTTGGTATAAATCAGCTGAATTTTTAACATGTTCTAAAAGTGATAAAATAGATTTAGAAAAAGAAAAGAATTTTGCCGGCGCAAAAGATGTTGTTATGTTTCCTTCTCATGCAGGAAATTTATTTAATAACAAAAAAATAGTTTCTGCAATTGTCAAATTTTTGATGAGCGGTAAATTTTGAGGTTTTCATGATTAAATCAGGTTTAACTCTTTTATTAATCCTAATCTTTTTGGCCGTAACTAATAAATACGGATTATTTGAAATATTAACATCAGAATACACTTTATGGGTCGGCGTTGCTTTTTCAATCGTAATGCTCGGATTAGCTGTTTTAGTATTAGGAAATCCTTTTAAAAATAAAAAATAAAAATGCTCCCTTATGAACTACTCTAACTACAATTTGATATGTAAGTTAGCAAGTAATACATAATGAGAGCATTTTTAAAATCAATATCCGTAAAAAGCTACTGACGCATCTTCAATACCATAACGGAATGGCGTATAGCGAGGATTTTCACGAACTTTCGGTTGAGGATCCATATCCAAGATGTTATTTAACAGCTCTTGAGGATAATCCACTTTCTTTCCCTGTTTGTCAAAAGCGGACCATAAACCATCTTTGTAAGCAAATATCAGTCCACTACTTACGCTTGTCGGATTATAATACTCAATAACTTGATCGTATTCAGGATCCAACAAAATGTATTTTTCAACACACTCCGGCGGATAAGCTACAGACATGCGATCATATTTATAAATATGGTAACCCCACTTTTTAGACTGCAAGTCTTGAAACATGTATCCGCTACAACCGGGAATAAAGTCTTTATAAGGTCCAAACTTCTCAATAGAAATCCAACCGAATGTTTCCAGACAATCATCAACAAAGAGTGCGTATCTGCCGTCTTCCGTATCTGCTACCACATAATCACCTAAAGCGAATCTGCGTTTATAAAAGTTATAAGCATTATTATTGCGATAATAATTAAAATCTTTTATATTCACATCTTTAAGGATAGGCTCGCCTGCTCGGCTATACAAATACGTAGAACTTCCGTCATTAAAGTCTGCGACTATCATCCCGCCATGAAAACGTAAATCACTGTGTTTTGTCGGAATAACATCTTTCCAACCGCCATCAAGATACTCTTTTTGCATACCATATAGTTTGTTTCCCATGTGGCTACGCTCAACAAAACGGAATTCATCCGTAGCACCCTGATAATAACGGCGGTGAGGGATGAATAATTCCCAAAGAAGCGCCACTTCAGCAATAGCAATTGCCAAAAGGACAATCCACCACGATTTTTTCATTGCTGTATCTAATGTTGAATCAATAAAAGCGAAGCTTCTTCAATTCCAAGCCTTTGCGTTGGAGCTTTGCCTCCGCTTAAATAAATACTACGGCGAGTTTTTTTGCCAAGAGCTTGCTGTAACTCCTTTTGATTAACAGCAATAGAATTGCTGTCAACATCAAACCCAAACCATTGATTGCCATCATAACAATACCACCGGACATCTGACTTATCTTTATATCCTAAAGCCCAATGTGTTTTATAACTATAGTAATGTGATATGTTGACAATTTTTTCATACTGAGCGGGAATTAAAACTTCTTTACCGGGAATAAGATAACCTCTCCTTTCCGCAATCAGATTGTTTTCATCCAACCGCCAAGTGCCATACTTACCGACCCCCCATTTTCCACTCTGAGGGTCTTGAAACATATATCCGGTTACTCCGGCTATATATTCCTTGAAAGGACCATAACAATACCATTGAGCCCATGCACTTGAATAATATACGCCATAAATACCTTGGTTGGTCTGAACTCGGATATATTTACCTTGTTTTCCTAGACCTCCATATTCAGAACTAAACTCAGGGTATGAAACCAACTCGGCGCCATCACACAACACGGATCCGGCAATATCATAAAGTTTCCACACTCCTTTTTCTGAAGCATAGTAAGCCTTCTGATCAAGCACAGATACTATAGTATCATAAACCGGCTCCATAAAATGGTGCTGTTCATTGCCTATACCCCAAAGTCGGCCTTCATCCGTATCAACATAACAAAATGAAGTTCCTTCAGGGTAGATGACTTTGTAAGTTTTCTTGGGATGACACGACATCATAACTAACGCCATGATCAACAAAATAAACGTTTTTTTCATAATAATAAATATTTAAAATTAAACATAAAAATACATTCAGTGCTTTTGCTTATAACACCAAATATAAAAAAATCAAGTTTTTAGTTAATTAAAACCTGTTTAGTTTCTTGCTTAATCTAACAAAGTCATTTCAGTAAACGACATAATTCATCATATTCTATACGCTCATCAACAGCACCAAGCAATGCATAAGTTGGTTGAGAGGAAAAGATTTGTCTTGCCAAGCGCTGAACATCGTCTAAGCTGACACGTTCAATTCTTTGGACCATCTCTTCAACCGGAATGATTCGGCCATAAATAAGCATTTGTCTCGCCAGCATTTCAGCCGTTGATGACGGATTCTCCAAAACCATTAGCATACTGGCTTTCATTTGAGTTTTGGCACGTAAAAGTTCTTTATCCGTAAATTTGTCATTACATATTTTGCGAAGCTCGTCAGCAATAACCGGTACTACTGATTTTAAGTCTTTTGCACCGGTTCCGGCATAAATACCGAACATCCCCGACTTAGTATGTGATGCCGCAAAGCTATATACAGTATAAGCTAGACCTCGCTTTTCTCTAATTTCTTGGAAAAGGCGTGATGACATTCCCCCGCCTAACATACTGGCTAAAAGCATTGTAGGATAGTAATCTTCAGTCTTGTATGGCAAGCCTTTAAATCCGAGTGCGACATGGGCTTGCTCTATTGCTCGGGTTTCGGCAAAAAAACCTCCTTGATATTCTTGTTTATCAGCTGTAAACGATGTGTGAGTTTTATAGTCGCCTAATCGGTCTTCTATCATTTTTACAAAACTTTGATGATTAACATTACCGACTGCACATGCAACCATATTCTCCGCCCCATAATTGGCATCTAAATAATTTTGCAGAATTTCTTTATTGAAAGAACGTACTTTTTCTTTTGTACCAAGAATAGAGCGACCTATAGCCTGATTTGGAAATGCCGTTTCTTGAAAATAATCAAAAATAATATCATCAGGAGCATCTATAGTTTGCTTGATTTCCTGAACAACAACTTCTCTTTCTTTCTGCAATTCTTCTTCAGGAAAGATTGAGTTTTTGAGCGAATCCGTCAAGACATCAACCGCCAGCTCAATATCATTTTTCAGCATTTTAGCATAGTAAGCGGTAAATTCCCTCGCGGTATAAGCATTTGATTGTCCTCCGGCATCTTCAATTTCTTCTGATAATTGGCATGCTGTTCGGGTAGTTGTTCCTTTAAAAGACATGTGTTCCAGAAAATGAGATATTCCGTTATTTTCTTCTTGTTCATACGCGGATCCGGTATTGACCCAAAGTCCGACGGAAACACTTTCTAATTGAGGAAGATCTGCGGTAATAATGCGTAGTCCGTTTTTTAAGGTGGTTATTTGTGACTGCATATTTTATTTGCTTTCATTCAAATATAATTTATATTAATCATACATTTTATAATTATTTAATATTTTTACAACACATATTTTTGGCAGGAGAAAATTTTATGCAACAAGAAGCCCCTAAATTTGCCGTAGTTTTATCAGGATGCGGAGTTTTTGACGGATCAGAAATACATGAAGCAGTTTGTACAATGTTAGCTATAGAGCAATCCGGATGCAAATATCAATGCTTTGCACCAAACACTTGGCAAGCGCGAACAATTGATCATTTTACAGGAAATGCGGTTGCTATTGCCGGAGACGAAGATAATCGTAATGTCTTAGCAGAATCTGCCAGAATTGCACGAGGCAACATAAAAGATTTAGCAGAATTTAAGGCGAAGGACTTTGATGCAATTGTCTTTCCCGGTGGGTTTGGAGCGGCACTTAATTTAAGTGATTTTGCCGTAAAAGGTGCTGATTGTGATGTTAATGTTGAAGTAAAACGTGCCATAGATGAAAGTTATGCCGAAAATTTAGTTATCGGAGCTATGTGCATTGCTCCGGTTGTTGTGGCAAAAATATTGGGCAAGGAGCATATTCATCTGACAATAGGCGATGACAAAAAACTCGTAACCAGCTTGGAAAAAATGGGGGTGGTGGCAGAAACAAAAAAAGCTACCGAAGTATGTGTTGATGAAGAACATAAAATTGTTACTACACCATGTTATATGTTGGCAAAGTCTTTGCCTGAAATTTATGATGCCACACGTAATTTGGTTGATGAAATGCTGGAAATTATGGATTATTAAAAACCAACAAAAATTTCTTGCAAAAACATAATAGAGTAATATTATTTGCTCTAGTTAATTTATAAATCTAGGAGAAAAATATGCCTTTAGTTTCTATGCGTCAAATTCTTGACCATGCCGCTGAAAACAATTATGGTGTTCCGGCATTTAACTTTAATGATATGGAACATGTAATTGCAGTTTTGCAAGCTGCTCAAAAAGTTAATGCACCGGTTATTTTACAAACTTCTACCGGAGCGCGCAAATTTGCCGGAGATCCGATGATTCGTCACATGGTTGCGGCCGGAATTGAGATGTTTCCTGAACTTCCGATTTGTTTGCACCAAGATCATGGTTCATCTATTGATATTTGCCAATCTGCAATCGTAAACGGATATTCTTCCGTGATGATGGACGGTTCTTTGGAAGCTGACGGCAAAACTCCGTCTTCTTTTGAATATAACGTAAAAGTTACTAAAGAAGTTGTAGCCAGAGCTCATGCCGTAGGGGCTTCCGTTGAAGGAGAATTAGGCGTTATCGGTTCGCTTGAAACAGGTAAAGGCGACAAAGAAGACGGACATGGTGCAGAAGGTGTTATTGATAAAAAACGCTTGGTTACCGATCCGGATGAAGCCGCTCGTTTTGTTGAAGAAACCAAACTTGATGCTTTGGCTGTTGCTGTAGGAACATCACACGGAGCATATAAATTTACTCGCAAACCCGATGGCGAAATTCTTTCTATTGAAACTATTGAAAAAATTCACAAAAAACTACCAAACACCCACATGGTTATGCATGGTTCATCATCTGTTCCTCAAGAGCTACAAGACTTAATCAATGCGTATGGAGGAGCAATCCCACAAACTTATGGTGTTCCGGTAGAAGAAATTGTTCGCGGAATTAAGTCAGGAGTACGCAAGGTTAATGTTGACACTGATTGTCGTATGGCAATTACCGGTGCAATACGTAAAATCTTTGCTGAGAATCCGAAAGAATTTGATCCTCGTAAATACCTGAAACCGGCGATTGAAGAAATGCAAAAAGTTTGCGAAGCTCGCTTTATTGCTTTTGGTGCAGCCGGCAATGCGGATAAGATCAAACCTATTCCGCTATCTAAAATGGCAAAACGTTATGCAAATGGCGAAATATAATTAATATATTTTCTAAAATAAAAGCGGTTTTAATAACCGCTTTTATTTTTATCCGTTATATGTTCCGAACTCTCTGATTCCCATATAATTATCTATGCCAGAAGCTAAGTCATTTAGCTCATCTTCAAATCCCACGGTATAAGTATCCAAAAGCTTATTTACATGTCGGCCACGGTGATGACGACGATATTCTTCATGATATTTATTGAGACCATATTCTTTTTTGATGGTTTTTTCATCAATTTCTCCGCTAATGGTACCGTCTTTTGTTTTAAAATGGGTCTTTGAATGGAATATTCCGTTAGATTTGAGAATCGTTCCTTTTCCGTTTTTATCAACGTTAGTATAAGTAAAGAGCATTACCTTTTTACCGTTGACTTCTTTTATTTGCATATTAACTATGGTTCTGCTTCCATCTGCATTATTTTGAACATAACCTAAAGAACCATCCTTATTTTTGATAACTTTACGTGACAAATATTTTTCGTTTTTGAGATGAGGAGCGAGTTGTCTCATGGTGCTTGAGATTAATGTGATTTCTCTTTCTTCTTTTTCCGCATCATTCGTTGATGATAATTCTATTTTTTTCAACTCTTCTTCAAAATTACTTTCTTTTCCAAAGCCGTTCAGTGTTCCGTCTTTGTTAAACATCTCGGCATCAAAAGAATGATTTTTTACTTTTTCATTTTTTATAACAACACTACCGTCTTTTTTGGTTTTCAGAACGCGTTCCGTAACATTATCGCCATCCCGAATGATTTGTTTGGTTCCCAATAATCCAAATAATCTTTTGCGGTTCTTTTCTACTTTATAGCTACCATCGGCATTCTGAACGACCTTAAATTTACCAAACATATTGCTATATTCATAACTGCCATCTGCTTGGCGATTTCCATGTTTTACCGCCCTTGAACCTTGGCTTTTGGTAATAGCACGATTAACAAGTTTTTTGCCGACAGTTCCTGCTCCGTCAAAAATACGGCTACCATTACGCCAGACTGCTTCTCCGGTTTTTTCGCCGGCCTTGAGAGCAAAACTTTTTGAGAACGATGCCCCCATTGTACCGATAGAACTGCCAATAGATGTGTTGCTGATGGAACCGGCAAATTCTTGACCTAATTCTTTGCCCCCACCAAGAACACTCCAAGCAAGTATCATAACAAAAACTACACTTAAAAACGAAGTTGTGTACCATGCAATATTATTTAAAATCTTTACCATTATAGTTGCTTCTAATTTTTCTGCGACAAACATATCATCAAAATTATTGCCAATTGCACCGGAAATAATACTTTCATACGCAGAAACCAACATCAGACAAATAAGAGTAATAAAAATAAAACAAAATACGGAATTCAAGAATGTTTCCCAAATTTTCTTAGTATATCCGCGAGTTATCTTAAAAGCATAAGAGCCTATGGCAAAAGGTAATAAAGCGGCGGCTATCGTCATCTGAAAAACAGAATCGACCAACATCAACGGCACAGCCAATAACATTATGACGGCGCCAATCCACAACCCTAATCCGGTAAAGAAGTAATTAAGTTGAGGAATAAACAGCCATTTATCTTCCCAAGACTTACAGATCGCAGCTTCGCCCAGTGCTTTGACTTTGCTTACACGGTTTTGCACAGCTCGCATAGTACAAATTATGCTATCGCCCATACTTTTAGGCAAAGCACCCTGTCCTTTACTATCATCAATAATTCCGGTATCTGCAGGACAAATTCCTTGATCTGCACTAATAATCTTTTGAGCCAATTTTTGTCCGGTTGTATATACCGGGCGAAGTGTCAGATTAAGAAAGCTCATTACATTACCGTTAAGCAAGGTAAAAACCAATAAAACTATAAAGCCTTGAATAACCAGACCAGATACTAAGTCTTTTAGGTCTTTGACTTCAAATGATGAAGAAAATTGAAGAATTTTGATTGCAATCCAAAGAGCAAACATCAAAACTATCAAAGTTTTTATGGGACCCGAAAATACCTCAATTGCTCTTAAGGCAATTTTGCTGGCTGTATTATAGGTAACAACAAAAATAGAACAAAATGTACAACCGTTCTCCATCTCTGCATAATATTTATATGGTGTACATTTGGTATATTTTTTTTGTTCCTCATACGCTTTTTGCTGTTCTTCATATGTTTGTTGCTGTTCATTCCCCCAATATTGGGCATCCATAGCAAAACATGTACGAGCAGGCAATAGATTCAATGCAAAGGTAATCGCACATACTATTAGTAGGGAACAATGTTTTATTTTAGATAGTATATTCATCATTTATCCCCTTCATCTTTCTTCTTTTCTGATTTGTCTTCTTTTTTATTTCCGGCTTGGGTTGCTGTGTCGTTGACTTTTTCGGCAACTTTTCCGGTTGCTTCAACACCTTTTCCGGCAGCTCTAGTTACGGCACCGGCTGCCATCAGTGCGCCCCCGACAATTTGTCCGACAACAGGAACTGATTGCAGACTTTTTCCGGCAGATGACAATCCTCTACCAACAGATTGAACTCCTCTTCCTACGCCTTGTACTCCTTTTGCTGCTGCATTGCCAAGTTTTCCGACACCTTTTTGCGCCAATTTTCCGCCTTGGTGTAGAGCAATATCACGAGCATAACCAACCGGTTTCATTGCAATATCTTTAACTGCTTTTGTTGCAGCAGTTGACCATTGGTGCATTGGCGAAGAATCTCCAAAAGCTTTATCCGGGAAGAATTTATTTACTAAATCAGGTACTGTTTTGCGTACAAGCTTAAATGAATATAAGAATGAGAACAGCAACAATACAAAGGTCATACTAAATATTTCTAGCTTGGCAGAAGCATATTTGATATCATCTGCTGTTGCTGTTCCGTTTGTAGTATCATCAAATGCCGAATAAAGTCTTGATAAACCTCCTCCGGTGTTTTCACCTTCCATAACTTCATCTACTTCAATTTCTTCATAATTATAGGTAGCTTCAGTAAGATATACGGTAAATGATGTAGTTAAAGCCAAAAAGGCAAAAGTAGCTGATGCTTTTGCAAGAATACTTATACATACGCCAAGTTTATCTTTAGTCATTTCAAAAGGCCATAAACCTGCAGCTATAGGCAAAGCAATAATTGCAAACCCGATTTTGAAAGCAATATCTACCAGATAAAATGCGTAAGCCATGGTTAATAAAAATCCGGTTACCCATATAAAAGCTCCTTCAAGCCACATTATCGGATTGGTAAAGTTTGCTACTATTATTCCCTCACCTAAGAGTTTTTCGCCTATTTTTATTTTTACGGCGCCACCTTTATCTTGACCGGCAAAACACATAACTGCTTCGCCAAGAATCATGTTTTCTGCGGTAATGTTTCCGATTGCTTGGGCTGCTCCGATCATAGAGTTAACTATTGCCTCTGATAGTATGACGGATGACCCGTCATAATCATACTTGGTATAATTCTTTTGAGAATATTTCTCGTGTGATCCGGTATTTGTTCCTGAGCTTGTTGGCGGAGTAAAGAAATCAAATGCCCCTGTAGAACCGGATGTTGTTGAATTTACTATTGTATATTCCTGATGATTGGCTTCTTTATCCATAATCTGAGAAACATGAATGTAAGGATACATACCATACGGGAAAGGTGTTGCTCCAACTTGAGCATTACAAGTTTCTTCAATATATAATATTTCTCCGGCCAGCAAATGCAAAGGCTCTACAGGTCTATTATTTTGCCTGACCTCAAAATGTAAGTGAGGTCCGGTACTGGTTCCGGTATTGCCGACAATACCTATCGGTTGCCCTTTCTTAACCGAACCGGATGCCGGAGGATTATGGCAAACTTCGCAAGGCATGTGGGCATAAACAGAACTCCAGCCTCCGGCATGGGTTATAGTTGCATAACAGCCATATCCTTTACTGCAACTTGTATCCCCACTATTAAAGCGGTATGAAATAGCTCCGTCAGCAGATGCTAAGATAGTAACTCCGTTATTTCCACCAATATCTAAACCTTTGTGCAGTTTCCATACTTTATATTCTGGATGTTTACGACATCCGGCCGGACTGGTGATGCTTCCGGAATCTACCGGAGGAATAATAAATGAAGGAACAATTCCGTTATAAGTTACAGGTTGTATCGGGCCGGTCGCCGGTGGGACATAATCTGTTCCGGCTCCATCTTCTCCATTTTGAATAACACTTGTTTCGCTTCCTCCTGTTCCGGATTGTCCGTTAGAATCTCCTTGTTGACCTTCATTATTAATATAGTTTTGGCGTTCTTCATCAATAATTTTTTGCAATTCAGCTTCATCTTCTTCGGTGATTTCTGCCCAAACATATTCTTCCGTATGCGGTTTAATACGTTCTTCTTCCCAAAATGTTTCAGCAATTTTGGCTCCTAACCCCATTATCGGATTAGTAAAATAAGTTGATATGGCTCTTGCGCCGGCATAGATAAATGCATAAGCTAATATTACTTTGAATAAAAACTTCAGTAATTCACTCAGAATATTTGCCGGTTCTACTTGCGCCATTGAAGACACATGGCGCAAACCCCAAAGCAATATCCATAAAATAGTACCTAATTTAAGCAGAAATATACCGGCTTCTTGTGATAAACCTAGTGCAACAGTTGCGGCTCCGACAAAAGAATCGGTAAGTTGTCTCAAAACCGGGCATATCCAGCAATCTTTTGCATATTTGGCTTGAAGTTCTGCAATTAACGGACAGGTATCTTTGGCGGCCCCTTGCTGAATAAGAGCTTCATTCTGAATCTCATACAAAGGGGTTGTGCCAGGAACTTGTGCTTCTACAACATTAATAGGCAATAACATCAATATAAAAGCAGAAATAATGATTATTTGCGGAAAGAGATGTCTAATTTTTGATAATATTTTCATCATCCACCCCCTAACTTCTGCCTGCCAAATTATCAAGCTTGCTCTTTAGTGCCGCGGGTGCTTTAAATGCTTGCCCTACTTTGGTATCATAAAATCCTCCTTTATTTAATGCTTTAGATATACCTCCGGTAATTATGTTTTTGATTGTTTGCGCAACCGCTTTCAAGTTTTGTTGGAACTTGTTCTCTATACCGCCGCCAATAATAGTCTTAGTTAATGATTGGGCAACTCCCAAACTGCCTAAAATCAAGAAGCCCATCAATAAGATTGTGATACTGGAAGTTCCTATTTGCGAAAACTCTCTCTCACTGTCTTGAGGGTTAAAAATATCAGGGTTATTTTGAATAAATTCTATTATTGCCAAAATGGCCGTTGCAACAATAATTGAAAATGCCATCATATACGCGGCAGAATACATAATATTGACGAATCCGAGACCGGCCCATTTTTTAGTGGGTCCGAATGCGTAAGACATGATAAATAACGGTAATAATACCATCATCATTCCAAAACGAAAAACACTATCAACCAAATAGAAAACAAAAGCAAAGCCTACAACATAAAATATGGCCCAAACCAATGCTCCGATTAGCCAAGGAAGAATACCGTTCATTGACATCGCCTTAAACGCCAGAGTGCGTCCCAAACGAAGTTTATCTACAACCGCACAAACCATACAACTCATGGTTTCTTGAAACTCGGGCGGGAAATTATGACTAATTGATACTTTGGTTCCGGGAGGAAGTTGGCAAGTAATATTACTCATAACAAATTGAACTTCTTCGCCAAATACCGTTACGGAGCTGACACTCTTTTGCGTAATAGCCAATATACGACCGGCAAATTCTAAAAAGGCTGTATATATAGGGATGATAAAGGTATTAACAAATGCCAAAGTTATTACTGATGAGCTGGCTAAATAACCGCAAAACATACAGATAAATGCTTTACGTATTATCTCATTCCATATTTCAGCCGGACTTGCTTCAGTGACCGAACTCACAAATTTTAATAAACGCAAAGCTACCCACACCGCAAAAGATATAGACATCAATGCCAAAGATCCCTTAGTCAGATTCTCGTATTGAGCAATAATTACCGTACCTGCAACATTATAAATTTTTTGGAGGACTTTTCCTTGCCAGCAATTATCAGTTACCGAATCTGCTTTACTTGCTTTAACAGCTTTATCTCCGGCAACTTCGCCTTGTTCTCCGGTGTTGAAAGGACCATTCTTTTTGGCATCATTATTATCCGTACATGCAGATAAAATAAAGAGCACTGCCAACAACATAACAAACAAGCGACCTAAACGCTTTATGTCTATAACCTTAGTCATCGCTTTGTCCTCTCTGCTGTTTGTGACTTTCTCGGCGTAATTCTGCAGATCCTCCCTCTTTGATTACCGGTTTTTTGTTTCTTACGCCTTCTGTTTGTGCTTTGTTGACTTTTTCTTCTATTGTAGTTTCAGTTGTTTCAGGATTAGAAGCGTTATTTTGTGACGAGGGGTTTGTTCCAGCATTTTGCGGTGTCGGATTTGTTGGTTGATCAGTATCAGCCGATGTAGAATTGCCACTTTGTTGATTTGATTGTTGTCCGACTACAGGTTTTTTTCCTGAAGTTGGATTTTTGTTGCCAGAATCTGCAGAATTATCTGTTTCCTTTCTTTGTTGAGAGGACTTAAAGGTGGTATCCGTGCCTTCCGGCGGATTTTTCCGATTCCTGATCTTTTTAATGGCATTACGACCAAATTTAATTGCAGCGGCTCCTGCGCTAGTCGGTAGTGCCAACAATGCGCTGACACCTTTGTCAATTTTATGTTCTGCTGCTTCTCGTACACTTTGAGTTGATTTAAGAGCCATATTTTTAGCAAAAGAAGCTCCCATAGTAGCAATTTTGGGGGCTATCGGAGATATTCCTCCGGCAAATTTACCGGCTAATGATGTTCCCTGTCCGATAAACTTAAAACCAAAAATACAACCAAACAACAATAATAAAAATTTTACTCCGGTTAGAGTTGTATGTTCCTTTAATATTTCGGGATCTGTCGTATTATTGATAAGTTGAGCAACCTCAAATAAATCTGCACCTCCGTCAGATCCCATTATGCCGCTAATCAATTCTATATCAATGCTGATAATGAATCCCATAAATATAAAAACAAATAAACTGTTCAAAAACATATCCATACCGGTCTTGGTCCATTTGGCCGTCTGTTTAAATGGCCAGCAAGCAATAAGGAATGGCGCCAAAATTCCGACAATACCTATTTGAACAATAGCATCAAGCAGATAAAAAACAAATGCCAAACTCATCAGAAAACCAAATACGGTTATTATACCGCCGTATAACATCATTTTCAGCCCCTCGCCGGGTTCCCACTCTTTCGGATGAAAGATATTGAGATTTGACAATATATTGCCGCCTATACACCATAATTCGGTGCCTACAGCCTGCATAACAGATATTTCTTGCTGAACTGCAACAATAAACTTCTCAATCTCTATATAAGTGCTTTTGCCTAAGTGGACTCCTCCGATGGATACTCCGGCTTGTATTTGGTACTCTCCGTTTTCATTTGCCGGTAAACCGGCAAAAATATCTCTACTGGCAAGCAACCCTTGTCCAAAATTTAAGGCAGCGCCTATCAGAGGTCTGATACCATAAGAAAAAATTTGCTGTGAATGTGTTAATAAAAAGAATGCTATTAATACCTTATAGCTCTGTTTGAGAAGATTATTGATAAATTTCGGAATATCTTGTTTGGTAAGAGAACTAATAGTTGCCAAAATTTGAATAGCTATCCAAATTACAAAACCAAGTATTAAAATGGTAGCAAATGCATCCGCAGTTTTAAAAAAAGCAACATCTACCATTTCCGTGCTACCGGAATAAACAACACCTACCAACTTACAAAAAAAGCATTTTTTATAATTATAAAGCTTTACGGGTAAAACCTCACAAAGCTCATAACTTTTTTGGGTCTCAACTTCGGCATAAGCAATACTGGCTCGTTCCCCTTGCAATAAAGTATATATTTTGTTATCAACAGGGCTTGTATCATTTGCAAAATCTTGATCAATGATATTAAGCGGTCCTAAGGATAGTCCGGGGTCAAAACAATTTGATGAACATTCCTGATTATGAACTTTATAAAAAGGGTTCCACAATTTGTCAAAATCTTCCGGTTTTTCTTCTGAACACTTATAACTTATGTTTGTTGAGTTACCTCCTACTCCACCCATTTGACTAGTTGTTGTTACCTTATAACATTTATGCGTATCTAAATTACACCAACCGGTACCACACTGAATAATATTTACTCCGGAGGGATCGGATCTTAATGCTGCTAATATATTTTTTAATTGTTTGCTTGCAGCAAATTCTTCGGGACTTTGATCTGCAACCCCACTTTGTGCAGGAAGAAGAGGATTGTCAGCAGCATAGGACTTTAATGGTCGGCAGATACTTAAAACAGCCACCAAAACAAGCAAAATTATGTTAGTCCGTAGTCCCATTATTATTTGTGCCTATATATACAGATACGCCAAAAAAGGGCATTTTATCCCTTCAGATATTATCATAACATATAAATTACTTATAAAGTGTTACACTTTTTTGATTTTTTTGTTTTAAGACGAAAATACAATAATATATTTTGTACACAAATTGTCTTTTTTTTGACTATTTTCTTGATTAATATTCTGCTTTGGTTAATATGCAGACAGAGATGTGAAGATGAAAATCTTTGAGAATCGTTATTGTATTTATTGATATTATGAGGTGATCTAATGGAAGAAATTATTTTCCCGAATCAAATCAGAATGTATCGGCGCTTGCGCGGTCGCTCCATGCAAGAATTAGCTGACCATTTGAACGTCAGCCTTTCGGCCATTTCAAAAATTGAAAAAGGGTACCGCCGAGTTGATCAAGAACAATTAGTCAGAGTTGCTGAATTTTTAGATTGCCCACTTCAAGATTTGTTTGTTAATGAACAAAATTCCCAACAAGAAATCGTCCAAGCTTGGCGCAGAGAACAAGAAAGACGCAACAAGATTAATGAAAAATCCGGCTTAAAAACTCTTGGTGCCGGTTTACGTCAAATTCGTAATGAAAAGAATCTTACCCTCATAGAGGTTGCCGAAAGTTCCGATATGACACTTTCTGTTTATCATCGTATTGAAATGGGACAACGTGAGGTTTCCGATAAAGAATTTAAAAACATCGCAAAAGCCTTGAGGTTATCTTCAGAAGAGCTTCGTGATGAAATTAAAAGCCTTGATGAAAAAGGCATGTTAGAGGAAATAATCCAGCGCAATGATGCTAAATATAAACTCCTTTCTAACCCGAGAGGAGCTATTGCAGCTTTTTCTAATTCTTCTGCCGAAGGTATGAAAATATCTGTTTACGGTACCGCCGGTAAAGATGGAAATATTGCGTTAGACTTTGATGAAGAAATTAAAAAAGTTCAACGTCCGGAAGCTTTATTTAACAAAAAAGATGCGTATGCAGTTAACTTATGTACCAGACGGTTGGGTTCATTGTTACCGACAAGATCTGTTTTATTTGTTGACCCGCAAGAAGTTGTAAGTGTCGGAGATATTGCCGTATATATGATATCTGAATGTGAAGCAAAAATTATCTCTATCCGCGAGGATGATGAAGGTCGGTTATACGGAATAAGATGGAATCCGGAAGAAAGAATTGAACTAGGTAATGATGACCTGCAAAATGTACATAAGGTAGTATTTATCAGTTTATAATCTTCTTATTTTCAGAAAAGCCCACCTTTAGGTGGGTTTTTCTTGTTTTGTTAACCCTAAATTTACGACATTGCAGATAAAATTGTTAGTATGGATAAAGTTTAGCCAGAGTAAAACGCATGGATTTAGATAAAACATCAGAAGCTCGCAGAAAAGCACAACGAAACGGAGAAGAAGATCCGTTTATTGTGGCACAGCGATTTTTAAATATTTATCGCCAAATCCACATATTTAATAACGAAAAAAAACAAGCCTTTAATAAAATGCTGTTAGAACTCTCTCCACAAATAAGAGGAATGTTCGGACAAATGCCGGGGGGAGCATTACTGCAAGATTATGTTGACGAGTTAGCAGAACAGGAAGGAATAGAAAAATCCGTTCAAACTCAGGAAATTGAGATTGCTAATGAAGATGTCAAGCAAGCTAAAATTCTGGCAACAGCCTTGGCAGAAGCTCAAGTTCAAGCCTCTACCAAAATGCAAGAAATGGGTGTTGGAATACCAAACATCAATGTTACGCAAGCCGCGGCTCCGGCGGCCGGACCGGCTAAACTATCTTTAGATAAAAATTTTGCAGAAGATTTTGCTTTGGCAATGAGTAATGTTTTACACCAAAATACAGAAAATCAAAATGCGGAATTTGCAAAAATTTTAAATTCTTTAGGGCAGTTTCAAGCAGAAGCAATACAAAGTATTCGTCAACAAAATGAAACCCAACAAGCCGAAATAAAGCAAATTGCTCAACTCTTGCTAAACAAAGAAAAGGAAACAGAAATTTCCGAAACCAAACAATTGATATCTTTCTTAATGGATAATCAAAAACAACTTAATGAAAAAATTGACAGTATAACAATATCGCCCGAAACCATTAAAGAACAAATGGCAATGCTTTGGCATCGGAGCGAACAAAACATGGGTAAATTAGTTGCATTCCTAAACGAAAAACAAAGAAGAGATTCTTTTGAAGTGGCAAAAATGATAAATGAATCTCAACAAAAACTTTGGAATATGATGATACAAAATAACACCCTGAATCAAAATTCCGGCAATGCTTCTGCAAACAACAACATTCAAATAACGTCTTCTGATTATTCTGCAGTCCTTAATAATATTGCCGAAAAATTGGGAGCATTAAATTCTGCACCACAAAAAATTGAGCTAAATTTTCCGGAACAAGCTTTTAGTGAAATAATGAAAACTCAATCGCAGATTTATCGGCAAATTGCTACCGAACAAACAAAAGAACTTTCTAAAATTATTGCGACGGTACTAAAAGAAACCCATACTACATCATATCAGACAGCACAACCGATTATAACTGAAAATTCTTTATCTTCCACAGAAAGTTATTCAGAAACTCAGCTTGAAAATTCTACTAATTCCGTTGAAGAAGAAATTGCGGCGCCAGAAAATGACATTCCCGTTGCTGAAGAAGTAAAAAAGAAGAAAATAAAGAAAAAGAAAAAAAAGGGAATTGCAGCGAATCCATTGTTTGCTCCGATATTTACCGGTAAACGAGATACCGATGATGAATACGAAGAAGATGATGAAGAAAAACAGCAATCTGAACCAGAGCCTCAAAAATCTGAAACTCCTGACATTCAGGAGACCTATAGCGATGGAATAAACAACGGTTTTGATTTTGATAATATTGATGATAATCAACTGACAACCGAATTTAACAATCTGGTTGCTCCCTCTGAAGAACAAGATTTTTCTGAATTTGCAGAAAATGAGGCTCAAGATAACTTAGAAAAAGAACTTACCGAAATATTTGATTGGGATTTTAAAGATAATAATAACAATTCAGAAAATTTATTTTCAGAACCGATTAAAGACATTGCATCGGATTGGGGCTTTACGGAAACAGAAGTAACCACTCCTTTAGCTGATACGGAAAACGAAGGTTGGGAATGGGAATATGTTGAAGACCAAGATATGGTCAATAATAATGAAGAAGAAACAGGCTTATCCCCAATAGCGCAAAACAGCTTAATTAAAAGCGGAGATTTGTTCTTTCAGCAAAAAGTACTTCCTCCGGAAAACATCATTAACAACAATGTCATAAAATTAAATAAAATACCAATAATTACGGATTCCGCTTTTGATGGTTTTAATGATGAGGATCCTTACAAAAATACTGTTATAAAAGATTAAAATAATAATTTACAAAGTAAGGTGCCTATTCTAAAATAAGGATATAATTTGGGAGTTTATAGCATGGAAAATAATAATTCGTTCAGTAGCGGTAAAAATGCAACCGGAGATACTTGGTACGTAGATAATTACGTATTGCTAAAAGATTATTATGATCGTACGATATCAAGAATTGCTGCTCGTTGCGTAAGAAGCGGAAATATTGCCATGGAAGAATACCCTTTTTACGGCTATATTCTTGATGTATTGGAAGAAATCAGCGAAACCGGAGATTATATTATTGCTCATCCGAATCTTCATCAATATGTGGAAAAGAAAATTGCCGGAGGATTAGCTTCTCTCAAAAAAAATCTACATGAGTTCAAAACAGAATTAAAAAATAACTCATCTCCGGAAATGATAAAACAAGATAATGATGAGCTTTTGAAAATGAAAGAGGCACTTGGCGACGTTGACAAATCTGTAGATCCTACAGTCGGAGCGGGAATGTCTATGGATGAAGTTGTAAATAAGTTATTGGATAAACAAACCACATCTTCACAAAATCAACAGCCGAAAACAAAGCCTCAACAAGCACCACAAACACAGAACAATGCTCCTGTTCAGGAACCTAGAAATATGCAGTCCTCACCTTTTAATAAAGGAACAAATTAACTATGAGAACTTATTATAAAGGATTACTTATCGGATTAATGTTTATACTTGTCGGCGGTTGCGGAACAAAACAGCTGACAAATTCTCAAGAAGAAGAAATCATTGTTGTAGATAGAAGTGATAATGATAAGTTTTCTGTTGTAATGCATAAGCCTACTTATCCGACTATCAGAACTCCGAAAGGTGCTGATCAGCTTGACTTAGAAACACCCTTGCGTTGTTTTGTGAATTGGAATACGCAAGAAATGATATCTACCATTCCATATAACCTTAAGGCTTTTAACTTAATCAGAAACGGTAAAAATGACTTATTGCCTAAATTTGAAGTTACAGGTTTTTCCTTTGAAACAATGCCGGCAGAAAAAGCTTTGCTTAAGCTTACCAAAGAAGCAGGCATTAAACTTGTTGCTAAAGATGCCCCATATACCAGTATATCTGCAGAAAATTTGCATGGCGAACTTACTGAAGTGATAAATATAATTGCAGATGCTGCCGAAGTCTATTATACATATAATGCAACCAATAAAACCATGAGAATCAGTCGCAAAGCAAACTTTAGCCTTTATGTTCCTCAATCCAGACCCATATTGTTAGCAATATTAGATGTTTTAAGAGGTGCCGGAATAACCGATTTTACAGCTGACTTTGATGATTATACTATTACATTTGATGCTGATTATGAACTAAAAAACAAAATAATGAATCTTATCAGCTATTTTGAGGATAATCCGATATTAATCGCTTATGATGTCAGGGTATTTACAATCTATCCGTATAATAACAAAGATATACATTGGCAAAGTATGCTTAATACTTTTGAAACAGGATCCATTAAAACAACAAAAAGCGGTGTCTTAGGAAGAATACTCACAACATCAAATGATATAAATGTTGATAGTTTACAAAAATTTTTGGGTACTCAAGCCAATGTTCAAGAAGTCGCTGAAGGAAAGTTTGTTGTTCCTAATCAGTGGTTTTCACGTTTTGATATCGGAAAATGCGCCGATAAATATTCTATGGAACACAATCTTTCTATATTGGCAAAATCATCATTAGAACAAAATAACAAAATTTTTGCCAATATAACTTTAGAAGCACGAGATGGAGAAATAACGCAATTCAACATCAGAAGTAAACTTGGCGAAAACTTCTTAATTATCGGTATTCCGAATGAAATTTTCGGAATTAAGACACCAAAATCTGAAACTGTTGTATTTATGGTTCCAAGAATTATAAAAACACTAAAAACCAGTAAGCATTTAGAAAAAAATATCTAAAGGATAATAAAAATGACAGATAACAACTTATCAACTCCTCGTCCAATGCTTAAAAAGGTTAAGCGTCCGATTAGTCGTATGCCTCAACAACCATTGTCCTATAATAAGAACAATGAAGAAACAAATAATCTAAAAAATGAGGCTGCATTATCAAGACAAGATAAGCCGACATTACAAAATCCGTTTTCTGCAACATCCTCAAACACTAATAATATCCAAGACTTTAATTTAGACGATGTTTTAGATAATGATACTCTTCCTTCTGTTGACACTATGTATCAGCAGGAGAAGATACAGCCCGTGTTTTTAGAAGATGAAGATGAGGTTGCCAATATATATAATCCTAAAAGAAACTCTCAATTACCTGATTATTTGACAAGAAACGTATTGTTGATTATCGGAGCGGTATTATTTTTCATGGGAATCGTAAGCGGAAAATTGTTTTTTACGGAATCTAAAGTTGTCAGAAACGGCTTGCAAGGGGTGGTCTTTAACCCAGAAGTTCCTAAAGGTCGTGCAAGATGCGGTGTTGCAGAACGCTCACAAGGATGTGTTTTGTACGTAATGAATCCGCAACGACAAGAACTCAATGCTAAGGATTTTTATGATTTGGCATCACAAATGACCGGCAGACAACGCTTTGTTATTGAAACCGGAAATATGCGCTACTCTAATGCAAAAATACGCCCGGGAGATATTGTTCAGTTAAATATACCTCCTTTATAGGCTAAGTAATCTCTGTAACAGCGCGCAAGTTTCCATCTCGGTTAATTTGCACAACACGCAATTTTTGACGCATTTCTTCAATTGTCTTTTTTCTATCAATTGTAGGGTATGTGTGCAAAATACGATCTGTAAATGCTTGATATGCGGCTTCGGAACTTTCGGCGTGAATGGTTGCTAAGCAGTTATCATGTCCGGATCCCATCAACTCCCAAATTGCACCAGCGTTTCCAGTGGAAATTTCTCCTCCGATAATGGCATCAGGAGTAAAACGCACAACCAAGTCAATAATTTTAGCATAGTTAAGAGCATTGGTTTGTTCAGTTCTTGATAGTACCAAATGTACTCTATTAGGATGGGGAACTATTAATTCTCTGGTATCTTCAATAGTAAGAATTCGTTTGTTGATATCTAAAATCTTGAGTAAGTTGTTTAAAAATGTTGTTTTACCGGTTGATGTTGCACCGGAAACTAAAATGTGATCACCTCGTTTAATACTAAGCAATAGACGCTCATAGGGATCTTCCGGATCTTGTATCTCTTTTAACATATTAATTTTGTGTAATTTATTTCCTTGAGTTAATCCGTAGTCGCCAAGTCCAAATGCCACATCATCAGAATGCACACGTATCGTTAAGGCAATTCCTCC
Source organism: Alphaproteobacteria bacterium (assembly GCA_017457005.1). GTDB lineage: Bacteria > Pseudomonadota > Alphaproteobacteria > RF32 > CAG-239 > CAZU01. Next base: position 22,093 of record JAFTII010000001.1, read on the forward strand.
GGTAAGATCCCCGTTATCATACATTACGTTGCGCCCACAAATTGCCGAAAAACGATGTTCTCCGGGAATTGTTGCATAAACAACGGGGTTACCTTCAACCGGATCAAACGGTAGCTCATAAGTATTGGCAATGATATAAAGCAAATCAGTAAGATATTCTTTGGTTAATTTTTCATCTTTATATAACACCCACGGATAAGCTCTTTTTCCTCTTAAGCGAAGCCATATCTGCCCCGAACGGTTTATGGCAACTTCTTCAATATTATCTTGGTTGTACCAATAAGATAAAGGTCGTAACACAGATTCTAAAACGGCAAAACTCATTATCTTCTCCTAAAATAGGGCTGGTATATTACTACTGTTATCTTTTTTTGATGAGGATGCAGAAGCAGATGAAGATCCGCTGTTAGTTTTTGCTGAGGTGGGTGGCGGCGGTGGCGGAGCCATGTAGGTTGGAGCCTTTTTAGCCGGTGCTTCGGCAATAAGAGGCACTGATCCTGCCGCTTGCGCACCTCCGGAACCTGCATTATATACAACATCTCCACCTGCAGACACTGCGCTTGCAGTAGGCTGAGGGGGGCCCATTTCTGCAGCTAAATTTCCGCCTTTACTATCATCCAAGAACACGTCAGGTTTTTGTTTTGATGATTTAGCCACAATTTCCTCATCTCTATCTATTGTTCTCATCCACAAATCAGTATTCGGAAATACAATAATTCTGGTTCCTGCCGGAACATAAGTTAGAGCTTTAATATTAGCTTTATCCGCTAAAATTTCATCAAACACTTGATTCATTTCATTAATAAAATTATCTCGTGCATCATTAGCTGCTTGTTGACGCGGAGATTCCGACTCACCGGAATCATCCTCATTTGGAGCCATCAAATAAGAAGTTGCACTGGTAAGAGTGGTTGTTAAAACAGGTAATGTATATTTTTTAAATAATTGTTGATCAACATATCCTAATGCTCCTCCGCGACCTTGAGCGTCTGCGGTCAACCCTTGGAACATAAACAAAGATCCGTCCGGTCGGATTAAACGAGACCACGATATTTGTACTCTTGCAGCTTCTGAGACTACTTCTCCTCCTGAGCTGAGACCACCTAAAGTTCCTATTAGTCGGCTTCCGGCAGGAATTATAACATTACGTCCTTCTTCCGCATAAACATTTCTTTCAACAAATGCCGTAATAGGAGCCGGATTGTTAGAATCTATAGCTCTGGCAATTACTGCAGGTATCGGTTTATCAGACAAAATCATTTCACTTAAATCTACACGCCATGAAGATATAACCTTACCTATACCTTGTTCAGACCAGTCTTTTTGTGTTCCGTCAAAGGCCTCTCTTCTGATACCACTGCTAATTTTACCGACAGATATATTTTTACGTCGTTGCATCATTGCTGCGTTTAGCGCCGCTCTACGCATTGGGTCATAACGTTCTCCCGGTCCATATCCGCCACCGGGGCCTAAGTTAGTAGCAACACCTTTTCCGGTTCCGTAAGCTCCTCCCTCACCGTAAGATCCGGGAGGAACAAAAATGCCACCATCTTTGCTTTCTTTATTATCCTCAGTTTCAATCTCAGAAATACCGATGAGATTACCGTCATCATCTATAACCAAACCGTCAGGCATTAGTTTTCCTATAACATCGCCGTCTTTATTAACCACAGTTTGATCTTCCATAATATCGCCCAAATATTCTCCATCCGGAGTAAGAGCAATTCCTAAAGCTCGCTGATAATCATTGTTTTCCAGAAGTTCCAATGCAGAAGATACGTCTTTAGGTTCTTTAATTATTTCTGAAGGAATCGGTGCTTTTTCGTACCAGCTTTGTCCTATTCCTCCAATAACGTTGCCGCTTGCATCTACAACTTGCCCATTGTCTTTTAGCTCTCCGATAACTTTTCCGTTGGCATCAATGACTTTTCCATTATCGCCAACTGTACCGATAATATCGCCCTGATCATTATATACCGCGGTTCCGGGAGCTGACTTGCCAATTATGTTGCCATCTGTATCTACAATATTACCACTTTCATTTACCTTACCGATAATATTGCCATTGGCATCAACAACATTTCCGCTCTCATCCTTAAAACCGATAAACTTACCATTATTATCAAAAATCTTTTCTTTTTCAGGTACGGATATTTTACTGTAATATTGGAGCGGATATGCAATAGCAATAGTATTTTTCTTAGAATCTTCTATTCTGCCGTTTTCTTTCAGTGTTCCGACAACATTCTGAAACTCATTAATAACTTCACCGTTTATCTTCAAATATCCGACTATTAAATGAGCTTCATCTCTAATATTATAATCACGATTTCCTCTACCGATAACAACATCGTCTTTATTTACTAAAAATCCTTTACTTATTTTGCCTAAACTTTGATTATTAAAATCATATACTTCGCCTTTACGGTTAATAATACCTATAACATCGTTATTTTTATCATAAACGTAGGCATCATAAAGGGCATAACCTATTTTTTTCTTGCCGGATAAGATGTTTCCTTCAAAGTCAACCACACCCAAATTTTCGCCTTTACTATCAATAACTTCTCCCTCAGATGTGATTACTCCGAGTTGTTGGTTATTTAGTCCAAAAGCGTATTTATACTCTAAAACAGAACCAAGCGGTAATCCTGATGTAGAGTTAACATTGCCGTTCGGTTGTTGGTATCCGATAATTCGGCTATCGTCATCAACAACTTTACCGTCTAAGATGGTACGACCGATTATATCTCCATTAAAATTGATAACCTCGGAATAAACAGCACGTCTTCCTATAATTTGTGAATCTGCATTGCGCAACAAACCGTCTCGGCTGATACACCCCAAAAATGATCCGTCATAAGCAATAACTTTGCCATCTGCATTTATGTATCCTTTAATATTACCACCGCTATCTATAACCGGAGCCGGTTTAACAACAAAACCTAAATATGATCCGCCATCACTTATTACATAATTATTACCAAGAACTTTTCCTAAATATGCTCCCCGATAATTATTAACTCCTCCGCGAGGTGTCATCACGCCGATAAAACGGCATTCATCATCTATAACCGCTCCATAATCATGAACACTACCAATTACAAGATTATTATTATCCAAAACCAAAGCATTTTCATTAACAACTCCAATTTTGGCTCCACTGGTACCTTTTACATTGCCTAAGATATCAGTATATCCGAGTAATTCGCCGGTAAGCCCTATAGCTAATTGAGCGGATCCGGTTTTTCCGATTACGGGCATATATCCGACAGCGGTTTCTTGTGAGGCATCAATAACACTATTATCCGGCAAAGCCTTCGCAATTGTCTTTTTGGCTGCATTTACTATTAAATTATTTTCTGAGAAGAATCCTTTTAAATCATCTTTCATACGTACGAAGCGAGTGTTTATATTCTTGGCACTTAATTGTCCTTTGTCATCAAGGACGAAGCCTCCGTTTAAGACTCTGCCAAGTTCATTTCCGTTTACATCAACAGACTTTCCATCCAATCCCAACAATCCGGAAAAAGCTCCGCCAGCACTATAAAAACTTGTTAAAGGAACAATACCACCTTGCAATTCTCCATCTTGGTTAAACAAATATCCGAATGGAGACAAACGACTTTTTCCATTCTTTGATGTTATTAAACCACTTATTCCCGAAACACCAACAAATGAATTATCGGTATTATAAGCAGCAAAAGTTTGAACAGTTGCTCCCATAAGGTATCCAGATAAATCAAAAGCATTGTTCCCAACCATATAGCCTATAGGTGTTCCGCTAAGCGTAACCACCTGACCGTTGCTCATCGCATGTCCGCGCAAATCGCCTTTATAGTCAAACACAGGTCCGGTTGATATCTGCATTCCGATAGCTTCGCCTTTATTGTTAAATACTAAACCGCGAGCAGATAGCACACCTTCATCTTCACGAGACTTAGCTATCTTTCCTTTAGGAAGTAAACGACCTAAATAGCGTCCTTTAAGATCTGAAGCGGTTGAAGCTAAATCAACACCATAACCGATTATTTTATTATCAGAGTCAACAACTTTACCATCTGCTCTGATTTTACCTAATAATTTATCGCCTTGGACAACTTCTCCGTTATATGACACAATACCCAAATAGTCGCCATTGTTCTTAAAAGCAAATGCAGAACGAACAATATGTCCTACAATTCTATTTTGGGCATCGTAAACATAACCGTTTGCTTTTATGTTTCCGATATTTTTAGCGTCAAATCCGAAGACTTCACCTCCCGGGAAAACACTACCGATAAAATCGCCTTGTAAAGAAACAACCATTTTTGATGAGATGAGACGACCTTCTAAAATATAATCAGAATCTATTTTGCGGTAAGCATAGCCATCCGGAGTTACGATACCGATACGTTGTCCTTGGAGATTAGAAAAATAGCCGTCTCCAGTAACTCTTCCAACAGTTTTTCCGCTATCAGAATAGACCAATCCAGGAAACACCACACCACCGATGATGTCAAAAAAATCATTTATAACCAGACCTGTCGGCAATACTTTACCCACAATCTGCCCCGATGGCATTCTTACCGTACCATCATTACCAACTTTACCCAGTATTCCGGCATCAACACCGATGGCGATACCTTGAGGAATAACACCACCAATCAAATCCCCATCAAAATTTACAATTAAACTATCAGCAGTAACATTTCCGATAAGTTGATTTTCAAATCCGACCACTTTACCATCAGGAATAACTTTTCCTAAAATATCTCCATTAAAATTAATAGCAGTAATTTCTTGCGAATGAGCAAGCTTAATGCCTGTAAACATTAAAGCTGACAAGAGCAAATATTTGATTACATGGGGTATTTTAGGCAACGACAACGCTAGTTCCTCCGGTTTTTAGCAACTTCTTGCAAAACGTATCCAGCAACTTTTTTATCAAGATTTATAAAAGAGCCGTTATTTTTTATGTGACCGATATTTTCACCACGATTATCAACAACCGTAGCGTCAGGCATTACCCTTCCGACATATTTTCCGTCATTACCAAGCACAGTAGCTCCAATCTTAAAAATTTTACCGATAACATTACTCCGACTACCCAAAGCCAATCCGCCGGACAATACTTTGCCTATTATCTTACCATCATAAGTTTTGATTGTACCATCAAAATTTATATAACCCACAACTTTATCATTATTTCCGATTACAATATCACCGCTGACAACCTCTCCTAACAACTTTCCGTTCAGACTGATGACATTGCCATCTGATAAAACTCTTCCGATAATAACATTGGACTGACTTGCGACAGAACCGTCAGGCATTGTCACGCCGATAATATTTCCTCCATAATCAAGAACGAACGCCGAATCTAAGACACTCAAATCGGAATCGGTTGATCCGCCGGGCAAAATGGCAGAAACAACCTTTCCTTTGAGGTTTGTTATGTCTCCTAATGAATTTAGCATACCTTGGTAATTTCCCCAAATATCAATCATAACTCCTTCTGGAATAACTTCTCCAATGATTCTCCCTTTAGAATCAACAACTTTACCGTCATGCGTACTATTTCCGCTCTTTTTACCGTTAATATTAATAACATCTGATGATGTTGTTGCGTAACCCAAATATGAACCATCATACCCTATTGCAGGTCCGCGCATTACTATACCGCCTTGGTATTCTCCCTGTTGGTTAAAATACTTACCCTTACCGTCAATATAACCTATCCTATCGCCATAACGATTAATAACCTTACCATCGGCACTAACTTTACCGACGACCGTTCCGCGAATATCAACAACTTCAGCTTGAGGAACAACCACACCGGCCAGAGACCCGAAAAAGCTGTTGCCGCCGTTTTTCATTTGTCCTTGTGATGCTCCGCTGTCATTATAGACATTACCATCAGCAAATAATCGGCCTATTAAATTATTTCCAGAATTCATTACCGATGTTGTTGTAGGCAAAGCTTTTCCTACAATTTTACGATCATGATCCAATAATAAACCTGTCGGAGATACGGAAAGGTCAGATTGTCCATAAATACTTATGCGTGCATTATCATTAACCGTTCCTAAAAAGTTGCCCTCTAAATCAAAACCATATTTTGCTCCGACAACGTTTCCGAGGTAGACCCCTTTGCTATCAAAAACTTCGCCGTATAATCCGACACAACCTACCGGGAGACCAGCCTCATTGATTATATAATTATCATTATTTACACGACCTAAAAAATTACCATCATAATCTATGGCTGCTCCTTTATATGCGGTATGACCGATGAAATCCCCATCTTCATTCAATACACTACCATCAGGGTTTACACAACCTATATATCTGCCTGTTTCATCCTTAACTATTCCTGTAGCATCTACAGTTCCCAATAAACGACAACTTTTATCAAAGACACGTTCCGATTTTATAATTTTGCCGACAAACTCGCCTTTAGAATCTATAACCAATCCTTCAGGAGTTATTTTTAGTCCGGTATCACGGTTATCTTTTTTGATTAAACCATCGTTATCTAAGTAACCTAATTGTTTGCATCCGTATCCGACAGCAAAACCTCCGGAAACCATTTTAGCAATTATTTTTGCTCCATTAGCTTCTCTTACCAAACCTCCAGAAGTAACACGTCCGACAATTTGTTTAGATGGTGTTTCTATTGAACCGTCATTATTAACTTTACCTAGCAATTTACCTTGAGGAGTAATAGGAAGCGCATTAGTTAAAACCAATGAACCGATATTATTACTGTTTATAAAATTAATTACCCCATCTTTTCCGACATGACCGATTAGATTATTATTAAAGTCATAAACATTACCATTATCATCAACATAACCGATAACTTTACCATCTTTATCATAGGCTAAACGAACTTTATCTCCAATTAAATTTTGTGCAGACTTGAAATATTCTTTAGCTATCAGATCATTCCATGCACCGGCTTTGCCGATGACGTTTCCGTCCTTATCTACGATAGTGCCATCTTCAAGCATTTTGCCGATGATATTACCGTTGAAATCTCTCACTGTTCCGTCAGGATCAACATAACCAATCACATTGCCGTCTTTGTCATAAGCTAATCTGTGTTTGGATGGT
>JAFTII010000002.1 GCA_017457005.1 Alphaproteobacteria bacterium
AGAGCAGTAACACTCCTACAATAGCGGTAAATCTTGCCATCTCCGCCCCCTATAATTAAACCCTACTGATTATAGGATAGATTGTTATTACCAAATTGTCAAGATATAATTAAAGATGGTGGACAGAGAAAAAGATTAGGGATTTGTTATAAAAAATACTCCGGACAAGCCGGAGTATGACATTATTACATTACTATATTGAGCTAGACTATAAACAATTCTATGATAAAAAGAAAAAAGAATAGATTTTTGCAATTACAATATTAAAATAAACAACCAAAACTGATATCGGAATCAATGCAATATATATGCTTCCGCCCATCAACATAATTCCGTTATATAACAATGTAATACTCAAATTTATAGATATCGCCAATAACAAAAATTCCCAGTAATTCCCTTTAGTTTTATCCCACGCAAATCTTAACGTTCCGCTTCTGCCTATCAATGCCGCAACCCATGCCATCATCGGACGATAAAATATTATTGGAGAAAATATCACAACCACCACATTAATTATCGCATCTAACAAATCTGTTTCCTGCATACTTTTTTGCAAAAACACCGCATAGCTTTTCATAAAATCATCCGGTAAAATCGGCACAAACAATACCACAATAGGCAAAAGTATAAACAGACTTACTACCAATACCGATAAAACTACAATTTTTGTAGAAGGTATCATAGAAAGGAATAATGAACTAAAATGCAAATAAGGCTTTTTGGCAAAATAATATCTAAACACTCCTCCCCACAAAACATACAAGATGACCAACAAAGGCCATAACCAAAAAGTTTTCCAACAATACGCTGTTAATGCACAAATAATATAATTAACTACCACAAACACCATCATTAATTTCAAATTTTGATTACAATAATCTAAACTTGATTTTAATAGACGCCCTAAAGGTAATTTTTTATTCATATATTCTTGCATTTTTCCTACTGAACAGAATTATCTAATGGGTTAAATCGCAATAGCATGACTTTCCATAAATCATATTTTTCAGCATACTTATCAGCTAAAATTTTATACGGTTCGCAAATATAAACAGCCCTTTTAGCACTGTCCGCAACCGAACGATAATGATTGTCTGCATTATAGCGAGACTTATCTACAATATCCACTCTGCGAACTGAACCGTCTTGATTTAGCTCCGCTCTGATTTCTACAATCATATCCTCAATTCCCATTGCTCCGGGATCCAGATTCCAACATCCTCTAAGTCGTCCGGCTATCGCATCTATTTCTGAAATTGAAAGTTCACTAAAATACGACCCTCCGACACCGCCTTCAATTCCCATATTATTAACTTCCGTACCTTCTTTAATGGTCGCAGTTGCATTTTTATTACCTTCAGCTTTTTCTAAAGCATCTACCGAAGCCAACAAGCTCTTAAGCGGATTCGCTAATTCCGGTTGCTTTTCATCTTTTTTAGCAACCTGCTTTACCGTCTCTTTTTTCTGCGGTTGAGCTTTTGGTTTTGTTTGAGGTGCTTCTTTTTTCTTTTGTTGTTTTGCTTGCGGTTTCTTAGGTGGTGGTGCCACTAAATGATCCTTTTTAGGTGGTAAAGATTTTTCTTCTTTTACTTTTTCATCTTTTTTCGGTTGTTTTTCTTGAGGTTTGTTTTCTGCCTTTTCTTCAACAACATCTTTAGTATATTTTTTTTCAATTTTTCTTTTTATCTGACTTGCTTCTTTATTTTCTTCCCCAAATTTTGCTTTTGGCGGCAGATTAGTCATTTCGGAAATTTTAACATCCTTCAAATCAACAATAATCGGAACTTGTCCGACATTTGCTCTTTTCCAAAAAAACAATGGCAAGTCTATCACGCAGATTATAAAAACTACGAGATGGAGAGCCAATGATTTTTTTAAAGGAGTATTCAACATACGATAACTATTTCTTTCCTTGTCCTAATGGCTTAGGTTCGGTTTTCAAACCAACTTTTTCAAATCCGGCTTCTTTTAGAATGGCCATCAATCCGATAACTCTACCGTATTCCGCACCGGTATCACCCGAAATAGTAACCGTAAGTTCAGAATTAGCCTCTCGCATGGCATTTAGTTTTTCCACAACTTTATCTGCCGGAATTTCGGTTTCCCCAATATAATAATATCCGTCTTTATCAACACTTATATTAATAGATGTTTCTTCTCCCTCCATTGCCTTACCGCCGACCTTGGGCAAATCAAGAGCTATTCCTGAAGTCATTAACGGTGCTGCCACCATAAACACCACTAACAACACCATCATTACATCCATAAGGTTTGTTATATTAATGTCGGCATTCCTTTGATAACGTTTAGACTGGCGCCGATTAGCATTTACAAACATTTTTATTCTCCGGCCATTTCAGCTTTGATTGCAGTATCATCAATTTCTCTGGATAATATACTTGAAAATTCAGCCATAAAATTCTCTAATTTTTTAGCATAACGATCTATATCCGAAGAAATTTTATTATAAGCTACTACTGCCGGAATTGCCGCTATCAGACCAAAAGCTGTTGTAAATAAAGCTTCTGCGATTCCCGGAGCCATTGCTGACAATGAATTGCTCTGCGTTGAAGCTATAGCATTAAAACTGTTTATAATTCCCCAAACTGTTCCGAATAAACCTACCAATGGAGCAACTGAACCGGTTGAAGCCAAAAAACCCATCCTCATATCCATCGCATCCAAATCTTTATCCATAGACACGGTCATTGCTTTTTCAATTCTTTGCTGTAAAGAAACTCCACGCAAACCTCTATCCGTTTTAGATTTCAGAATATTAGTACGTTTCCATTCTCTCATTGCAGCCACAAACATTGCAGCCATCGGATCATTAGGATGGTTTCCAATAGAATCATAAAGCCTATCCAAAGAACCTCCGGACCAAAACTTTTCTTCAAATTTCAAAGAACGTGATTTAACTTGTCGCAAAGTACCAAATTTTTCAAAAATAATTGCCCAAGACCAAACTGATGCCGCCATTAAGCCGATCATAACAACTTTAGTCACCATATCTGATGCCCAAACTAAATCCCACATAGACATTTGGTTAGCAACTTCACTTACAACTTGAGTATCCATAATTTTTTCTTTCATAAAAAACATAACTTTGTCAGCAAAATAGCACACAAAGTTAAATATTCAATTAATTATTTTTATACACGTTTAAATATACCTGCTTCTATCGGAGGCAAAAATGTTGACCTTCTTCCTACAATAAATTCAACTTTATCAACTCTTGCCAACAGAGGTCCCTTATGGCAAGCTAATATAAACTTGTCTATTTTTTCTTCTTCTGCTCGTGCCAAAATTTCTACACTGCCATCTGCGGCATTATGCACCCATCCGGAAATCTCACCTATTTCCTGAGCTTTTTTAACCGCCCAATATCTGAAACCAATCCCTTGAACTCGGCCTCTTACTCTAAAATAAACTTCTTTCATTGCTTCAAAAATTTCTCTATATCATTTAGCTCTTGTTTGCGTTCTTTTCTTCTGGTTTCAGCTTCACTATCCTGCCCCCACCTTTCTGCCTGAAAAATTTCTTCCAAATATGCGGCTTTATATGCTTGTTCAGAATTAATTTTACCCTTTATCAAAGCCGAAGCCAATAAAACCGATCGCATATTTAATGCTGCCAAATAAAATGCTGCTAATTGCCGATCAGAAAGCTTTTCTAAAAATTTTTTTAACCCCTCGCCTGATTCTAAATTTTCTTTTTGGACATCCAAACTTTGAGTTGTTTTATATTTTCCGCCAAATTCTTCTCTTGCCCACACCAAAACCGGCTCCCATTGCTCGGCTTGTTGAGCTTGTAATTTTTCATCAGTTCCCCAAAACAACAACATATCCGTCACGGCAAACTTAAGCAAATTATTAATTATATCATTTCTATAGTTTGTTATTTCTTTTGTTGCTTGAGTTAACTTTTTTATAGTCATAATTCATCCTTTATTTAAACATTTTCAATAAATCTTTTGCCGTATTTTGTAGGCCTTGTAACCCATCTTTTATTTGTTTGGTCGTATCTTGATATATTTCTTGTGTTTCTGCCCGCACACCTGTAGGCTTAGGAAATTTGTTCGCATATTTTGTTCCTTCCAGCGCTTTATAACAAGGCGTGCCATTACCTGCTAACAACATTTGTGACCCCAAATAATTTGCACCACCGGTTGCCACCACCCCAACAATAGTTTTAAGAGCCTCAGTATCATCAAGTTTTAACTGCGGATTCTGTAATGTTCCGCTCAATCTGATAAAAGAGGCCAATGCTTGGGCAATATTGCCACTTGCCAACTTATTCAATGAAGGTTCAATTGTAAATGATAACTTATCATTTATCAGATTAATACTTCCATCACTTATTAGCATTAACAAATCAGAATCAACGGCTATTCCGTTCGGAAAGATAGCTTTTCCATTACCAAAATCAGCTCGCATGACTGCACAATTCAAATTTAAATCTTTTTCTTTATGATTTTGCAGATTCAAAAGAGACAATAATTGGCTGATTAATCCCTGTTTTAAGAATTGCAAACCTCCGGTTTGCAAAACCGATTTTCCGGCAATGGCAATAACTTGTCCTTTCAGATTTTCACTTAATTCACGATAAGTATTTCCTTCTGATGATAAGCTAACATCTAAATCTAAATTTCCGCCGCTTTTAATTCCAAAATCACCATCTCCTGATATTGCAAATTCTTTATACAAATTTTGCAACAACATATTTTTGCTGTTTGCGATTATAGACATACTATGACTCACAGAATCAACCAATATTGTTGCAACAATATTTCCTCCACCGAAGTCAAGCTCTAAAGGCTTGACAGATAAACGCCCGTTTTTCAGAATAACATTTGCTGATACATTATTCGCCTCTAAACCTTGTGCCAAAATCAAATTTCCGATATTCAAATTAATGTTAGCATCCAGAGATGACAATAAAGCATATGGTACTTCTTTATTTGGCACAAATTCCAGCGCTTTTGCTTCATTTATTAAGCCTAAAGATACATTTGCAAAATTATTATTAGTATTAAATTGTTGTACATTAATTTTGGGGCTTTTCAAATCAGCACTGATTTGAGGAACTTTACTGTCCCAACGTACATTCATCATTCCTGTTATATTATTATCAACAATATTCATAGAATTAATTTTCATATTCAGCCCTTTTAAATCCCCATCAATTCGGGAACTTAAAGTTATTTCAGGCATATTTAAATTTCCGGCAGGATTATAAATATTTGTTTCTAAAGCATATTGCGGAGAATCTGATACATTTACTATACCGCCGTTAACATCTGCCTTAACCCCCAAAGCAGAAATATTAATTAAGAACGGGAAATTATCATTATTACTTAACAATTGCGCTAAAGAACCTAAATTAGCCTGCATTGAAATTTTTTGTTGATTATAAGCCATATCCGCATTCATTGTTATTGGCTCATCGTATGACGGGACTTTCATAGATAATTCATCAATATTCAAGATTGCTATCTTATTAGTTTGAGCATCATAATATTCAACTTTTCCGGATATTATTTCCATATTTTTAGCGGCAAATCCGGACATCACGGCTGCAGCAGGAGCTGCAGCAGCAACTTTGACTACTGACACGGACTTTCCTGTTGATGCTATTTTTTTTACTTTTCCCAACTCCCAATTAACTGCACCGACATCTGATTTTTCTAAATAAACATCTGGTTCAATTAATGCAATTTTATCAATAACAATTTGTTTATTTAATAATGGCAACAACGAAAACTTAACTTCAGCTTGTTTAATTGTCACCATTTGAGGGTTTTGCGCCCAAGAAGCATTTGCAAACTCAATATCATTAATAACAACTGTAGGAATCAGAGATAACGCAACTTTTGCATCTCCTTTTATTCTAAGTTCACGACCTAATTCTTTTTGCGCCCATTCCTCGGCATAAATCTTATATTTATTTAAATCAAAATGCTTTACCGCAAAATATCCGCCTAAAGCCAAAATAATGATTGCACTAAAGACGATAGACGATAATATCTTAAAAACACGCTTTGACATCCGTTTTATCCCTTAAAACTAATTCCTAACAAATTTAAGGCATTTTTAAAATGCTCCGGTAATGGTACAGAAATTACTGGCTTTTTATTATATATACCGGATAAATCAATTTTGTATGCATGCAGAAAAAGTTTATCTGCAAATTCACTATAACGGACTCTTTCACTTCCAAAATATTTGTCATCACCAACTATCGGACACCCTATATGTTCCATGTGAGCGCGTATTTGATGAGTTCTCCCTGTTAATGGCGAAGCTTCAATTAAAGCAAATTTATTTCCGGAAGTATCTATAACCTTATATTTTGTAATTGCTTTTTTTCCCTCATTAACTGCTGTCATTTTTTCACCGTTTTTTTCTAATGAGACTTTAACCTCTCCGGCATTTATCTTTGGCACACCTCGGGATATAAGCAAATATGTTTTGCTCAATTTTTTATCCTTGAAAGCCGAAGTCAGAACTTCTGCATTTTTACGATCACGAGCCAAAACCAAAATACCGCTTGTTTCCTTATCAATTCTATGTACTAATTTTGGCTTTTCATCACGCTCAAACATCAAACCTTCTAACATCCCATCAATATGTCGTTTGATATTTGATCCGCCTTGAACCGCCACCCCTGAAGGTTTATTAATAACAATAATGTTATCATCCTTATACACAATCAAAGAACGAATAAATTCTTTATCTTTTGCCGATATCTCTACATGTTGAGCTTGAACTTTTTCGGCCTCTAAAGGCGGAACCCTGATTTCTTGCCCGACCATAAGTTTTAAAGAGGCTTCTGCTCTGGCTCCATCAACCTTAATTTGCTTAGTTCTGAGCAATTTATTAAACTTCCCTAACGACAAACCTGGATAATACTTTAAAAACCAACGATTTAACCGCATTCCATCATCTGCCGGCTTAACTTTTATTATTTCAACGCCCACTATTTTTATCCCTTACTCTTACTGCAAATTTGTTTTGTTCTTCTGCCAAAGTCTTTACTTCAGAAACTATTAGCGCCCATATCTTTTTCCTTTTATATTATTAAATTTTGCCTTGCTTGGTTTTCCCATTTTTCGTGGCGCATATTTACCTACCAACCTAGACTTTTCATCTTGCTTCTTCTTATCTTCTTCCAAGAAATTACTAACATTCTGAGTTTCTACCATCATTTCAAGGCTTATTTTTTCCGCAATTTCTACAACTGCTGGAGGACTTTCTCTCACTATTATTTCTATACCTGCGGCCACTAAAGCTGCCTCTAAATGCGCAGGGATTTTCTTTCTAACTTCTTCGCTAACCGCTATTGCTTTTTTATTTTCTTCACTCATTTTTAGCCTTTTTTGCCTGCTTTTCTATTCTTAATTTATCAAAATATTCTACTCTTTTTTTAATTTCACGTTCAAAACCTCTATCCACCGGATGATATAGTTTAACTCTTTTCATTCCTTCCGGAAAATAATTTGCACCGGAAAATCCGTCTTCACAATCAGGATCATATTCATATCCTTCATTATACCCCAATTGCTTCATTAATTTAGTCGGAGCATTAAGAATATTTTTAGGAGGCATTAAAGAACCTGTTTTGCGCGCCAAATCTCTTGCCGCATACATTGCCTTATAAACACCCACAGATTTAGGCGCTGTTGCCAAATAAGCCGTTAATTGCATTATTGCCAAATCTGCTTCCGGTGAACCTAATCTGTCATAGGTATCCCAACATGCAATTGCTTGCACTACGGCTTGTGGATCTGCCAAAGAAACATCTTCTACCGCAAAACGTGTCAATCTGCGTAAAATATATTTCGGATCTTCTCCGGACTCTAACATTCGTGCCACCCAATACAAAGCAGCATCAACATCTGATCCGCGCAAAGATTTATGTACTGCAGAAATCAGATTATAATGTCCGTCTCGTCCTTTATCATATACCGGAGCTCGCGAACGAATTATCTTAACAATATTTTCCTTATCAAATATTTCACCGGTTTGCACATAATTCCACACGCTTTCAGCCAAATTAAGCAGATAACGTCCATCTCCGTCAGCCACACTCTTCATAAATTCTCTGGCTTCTACATCTATCGGAAGTTTTTTTCCGACCTCTTTTTCCGCGCGTACCAATAATTCTTCAAAATCATCTGCGCTTAACCTGTTTAACACAAAAACCTGACACCTTGATAACAAAGCCGCATTCAATTCAAAAGATGGATTTTCGGTTGTTGCACCTACCAATATTATCGTACCGTTTTCCACGTACGGCAAAAAACCGTCTTGTTGAGATTTATTAAAACGATGTATTTCATCTACAAACAAGAGTGTACCTTTTCCTTGGTTTGCTCTTCGTTCTTCAGCATACTGAAACACTCGTTTTAAGTCCGCCACACCTGAAAAAACCGCAGATATTTGTTCAAAATAAAGATTCGTATTTTCGGCAATCAACCTTGCAATTGTAGTTTTACCGCACCCTGGCGGCCCCCATAATATAAAAGACGAAATCTTTCCGACTTTTATCATTCTCCCTAACGGAGCATTTTCTCCCACAATATGCTCCTGCCCCACAACTTCCTTCAAAGTTTGTGGGCGCAGCCTATCCGCCAATGGTCGCTTAATTTGAGCAGAAAAAAGAGTTTCTTGCATATTATTCCGATTCGTTTATTACATCTGAATTGAGTGTATCAAAGCTTAACAAAAAATAACAGTTATTTTTTCAAAGTAAACGGGTTTGCTTTTCCGTCAAAACCGACATCTTCAAAAGCCCCCTCTTTTAGCCACCAATTATCTTCGTTTCCGTCATATCTGTTTTTTCGCAATTTCCACTTTGCCGAAATATCATTAATCATTACCGTTTCTATTTTAGAATCATCAGAAAATTGCTTTTGCATATCATCATAAACAACATTCATATAATGCTCCAAATCCAATTCATCATTTATTCCTAAAATTTCTTCATATAAAACATCATCTACATCAGGAATATCAACATCTTGAACATTTCGCATCTTAACAATGTCATTATCCAAAAAATATGCAACAGATAAAGCCGCTTTTCTTTTAAACATCTCATCTTTCATAAAAGTTGTATTCTTAGTCAGCACCGGACGATGATAAAAGCCTTCTACCAACAAAACCTGATATCCTTTTGTTTGCAATTTTTTATTGTTTTGTCCTTTCAGCTTTATCGCCAAACGATGATAATAACTTGTATCCGCAAAATATGGTTTAGATTTAAATACTTTTTGCCTATCACTAGGCAATTGCACTGAACTGGATGCAAATATAGCCATTTTATCTAACTGACGGCTCATTTTAGCACTATTTTCTGCCATTATTATTTTATATCTCGTATTGGCAACCAAACTTTCCAAAACTTCTTTTCCGTAAGTATTCTCCATATTATTAAAGCTATTGCATAATAACAAGAAAGATGCTCCCTTTTGTGGTCCTTTTGCCACACTTTCTTGTAATTTCTTCAATTTTAGCATTTGCCCTACATCATCAAACACCAATAAAGATTTACATTTTTGGTCTTCGGACTTATTCAACACCGTATATTTCAATAAGACATCAACAAGCAACCTATTCATAAATTTTGTTGTTTTAGTATTAGCAATTGCATATAATGTTATTGGCTCTTTTGCACCTGTTTCGGAATTAACTCTTCCCCAAAAATCACTAATCTTAAAATCACTATAAGCTGTTTTCTCTCTAACATTTGAATTAATAAAAATCTTTAAAGAACGAACGATTTTAACAAACACCATCTGTCTTTGTTGTTTTGACAAATACAAAAATTGCTGTAACCCGCTAATTATATTTTCGCCATAATTAAATAATGTAGCTTCTAACAAAAGATTATTAAGCCACTTTACCCAATCTCCATTCGTCTCTTTTTCACTCAAATAACTATAAAGCAACCAATCTGCAAGCATTGGCAAGCACACAGTTTTTCCTTGCCACTCATCCGGTATTCCTGCCCAACTGCCGATAGGCCAATAGTTATCCGCCGTTAAAACTTCTTGTTTAACAAAAGCTAACGCTTCTTTCTTATATCCTTCCGGCATCAATAAATAATAACTTAATAAAACATCTTTATCATCTTTACTTAAACGAGCATTTTCCAAAATTTTATTTAAAAAATAATCATTGGCTTCAGCTTGTTTACACTTTATAATCATAAAATTAATAAATGTTTCCAAAGCCGATACTGCTTGCCACTCCCAATAATTTATTTCTTCATTTTGTTCTTCTGTTTTTACCAAATAATCAGCTATAAATTTAACATATTTATTTTTTTCTTTCGCTGTACTTGGCATATTTTGCTCATCCAAAAAATTAAATTTCGGATAAAACAATTCTTTATCTGTATTATCAACAACATCCCAATTAAAATAAAAGACTTTTCCTAATTTTGCTCTATATCCGCTACTATGACGAGCTAAAGTTCCGCTATTATCAACTGCTAAAACACTCATATTATCAGCTTGCAATATAGAAGGTACGGCAATTGTTGATGTTTTTCCGCATCCGGTCTCACCCACACATAACACTGATGTTGGTTCTTTTGTCCCTAAAACTTTATCTTCAAATCGCCCCAACATTATTAATTTGCCATTTAGAACGTTCATTTTACAAACATCAGAATATTTAGCAAAATGATTATTCAACACATACCACCAGCGCAGAGAAAACGAACTTTTCAATGCAAACCACAAAATTATCATAAATGAAACAAACGGAACTGCTATCGGGAGCAACAATAATATATTAAAACTACCGCTTTTAATACCTTCAGATAATACAAAAAACCAGTTTACGTATGCTTTCCATAAAGCTTTCCATATTCCTGTTTCTCGCAAAAAATCATGTTCAAACAAACAACATTCTTGCTCATTTAAACCGCAAACCGCAAAATGCACCAAAAACAACGAACATAAACTTAAAACTAAGAAACAAAATAAACCGGCACCAAAACTTACGCCCAAAGACAACAAGGCGTTTAAATAACTTTTTTCATTTTCTACATTAAAATTTTGGTCATTATCAACGACCATCCCGTCCTCTTCTTATTATCATTTCAGCTTTGTCGTTATTATGCTTTTCTTTAGGCTTGTTATCTTTAGATAACTCTTGTTCAAACTCTTTTTTCTTTGCAACTCTGCTTTCTAATTCTTTTCTTTTTCGCTCTTCAATAACTTTTCTCAGCTCTTCATTATGTGTTTTAGTTATTAATTCTTTTTCTGACTTAACATTATTAAGCACTTCTTCATCTTTTACTTCCGGTTTTTTTGCTACATGCTTAAATACTTTTTTTCCCAGATTAACCAATGTTTCAACTTTAATTCCCTTATCATTAATCACATCCCAAACACCAAATTCTTTCCCGTCACCCAAAAATATAGAGCTGATATCAACACCATTAAACTTTTGCGGCTTTTTTTTCTTAGGCGCCAATATCTTAGCTAATTCTTCTTTAGATGGAACTCTTCCCAATGCCTGTGCAATTTGTTCTGGAGTAATAATACATTCACTTAAATCCAATTCCATAATATTAACACCGGTAAAATCACATCCGGTAAAATCTACCCCCTTTAAATTAACTTGAGACAAATCAATTTTTTGCAAATTCAACAAAGTCAAATTAATTTTGGTTAAATTAAGCTTATGAGGGTAATATTTGGCAATATATTCTATTAATTCTTGTAGTTCTTCAATTCCTAAATCATCAATTTCAATATCCAGCAATATTGCATTTTCTAAATCGGCTTCAGTAAATTTAACACCGTTAAGTTTTGCACCGGTAAAATTCGTACCGTTAAGTACGGATCCTGATAAAATAGCCCCCGATAAATCCGCCCCCGACAAATCAGCATTAGTCAGATTAGCGCCGGAAAAATCAACCCCGACAAGATTCGCTCCGGAAAAATCAACCCCGACAAGGTTCGCCACCGAAAAATTAGCATTTTGCAAATTTTCATGCGCAAACTTACCATTTTCAAGATTTTTTCCTACAAAATCAATACTTGACATAAAATTATTGTGACCTATATCAAAATCAAATGACTGAGACACCGCATGCCAAGTCCCCACACCATCTTCAGGCGACGTAGGTTCATTTTTCTTAGCTTCGTTGTTTTCTTTCTTCAAAAAAACAGCTTTAGCATCATTCAATCTTGAAATTTTATCTTCATCACTCATTGCAATACTCACAAACTAAAATATTATTCATTTTATCGCAATTTTTAATTTTTTACAAATATTTTATCTATTTCAAAAAACAATCATATCCTTGTTTTTTTATTTTATCACACAAACCAGCCAACACATTTGCATCTCCTGATACTTGCAAACGTTCCCAGTTTTTCCCGTTAATAACTGTTTTCTCCTTATTTTTCTTATGATTTTTCAATTCCGGAAATTTAAGTATGATTTCTTCCCAATCTTCATCGGCATTTTTACTTTCCAAATATGCTCCCAGCTGAATTACTGCCGGTTTTGTTAGAGTATTGTTTTTTGTTATATTTGTTTTTTGAACAACAACCGGAGCAACATTTTCTTTTTTTACAGCAATAACTTTTTGTTTATTAATTACTTCTGTATTATCTTTATTCTGTTTTTTTCCTTCTGAAGCAACATTTTCCAGCCAATCAGACGGAGCGGTCCATATATGAGCATTGTATTCCGAATGTTCGGAATTTAGTTGGACCTTTACATTTGCCAACATTTCCACCAAATCATGATTAAAAGATTTTTTAATATCCGCCGCAACATCTTTTACCGGCAAACGCAACATACTTATTTTTATCGGTGATAATCCCGCATTGAAATACAATCCTCGCAAAGCTTCCGCTCTTTCTGCAAAGATTTGAGATTTTCTTTGTTCTAATTTTATCTCCGTAATTTTGGCCTTAAATAAAGCTAACTTATCTGCATTAGTCGGATGACGTATTTTTTTTAATCTTTGCAACTCTTTTTTATGACTTTCAGCCGCAATAAGCCAATTTTCATATTCATAATCAGCAAGCATTACCAATTGATAAGAAACTTCCACTTGCGTTAAAACAGCAGCACCAATCTCATCAAATATCTCTTTAAGACTTTTCTCTTTCAGCGGATTCTTTGAATTTTTATATTCATACACTAAAGAAACCAACTTTTGAGCAATACTGGCTGCTTTTTCATATAATTCTTGCTTATAAATATCATATTCAACTTTAACACCATTAACATCTAAGCGTGCTACCGGCGGATAATTATTACTTATATATCTTCTTACTTGTGAATATGGCAAAAGCTGAGAATATTCCTTTGCTAAAGCAAATTCTTTTCTATTTCTGACTGCCGCTTCCTGAAATAATTCCAATGTATAATCTTCATCAAAGTTTTCCAATGCATAAAATCTTCGTCCTTCAAGCTCTACTTGCGGAGGATCAAGCTTAACCAAATCAATATAAGCTTGTCGCTCGCTATTCATGAAATTCCACAAATCTTTTAATTTCAACAACAATACTTTCTGATTATTGGCATAATCATATTCTTCATCTGTAAGACTTCCTTGCTTTAATTCTTTAAGATTCAAATCACTTACGATTCTATGCTCTTGCCTGATTAATGAATTTATAAGTCGCTCTTTACGATCTGCAAACCACACACTTTGATGAGCTCTTATAGCTTCTAAAGTAAGATATTTAGCGGCAGCTTCATAATAATAATTATCTGCATATTTTTGAGTTGCTCCCAAATTTGCATTTGCATAAATAAGAGCAAAATCCAACATTCTCAGTCCCTTATAAAGAATATTTTCATCACGAACATTGGCATTTTCAATTTTTTTCATTAATTTTTCAGGAGACATACTGACTTTGTCTTCATTCACTCTTTTATGCAAAGAACGTCCGACAACATCAACATTATACTTTACGGCTCTGGCAATTGCTCCATAGACGTCCATTTTTTCATCTGCCGGTTCAGGATTCGTTTCAAATACTAAAGCAGGTTTTTCTTCAAATAAGTAATCTTCTGATTTATCATCATTAACCGTGCAAGCAGCCAAAAACATTGGGATTCCCAATAACAGTAGCTTACAATAGTTAAATCTAAACATTTTTCAGCCTTATGTAACAAAGTGTAACAAGAATTTAAAAGCTTTTTACCAAATTTATTGATATATGTAAATCAAAATAAATTTTTGAATTAATTTAGAGGTATAAATATGTCTAATTTAAAAGTTGCCGTTATTGGCGCCGGAATGATGGGTAAAAATCACCTTAAAACTTATAAAAATTTGCAAGGTGTTGATTTGGTTGGTGTTTACGATATTTTTCCTGAAGCTACAAAAGCTGCCGCAGAAATGTTTGGTATTAAAGCTTTTTCTTCTTTAGATGAAGTTGCTGCAAACGTAGATGCCGTCAGCGTAGTTACAACATCTGTTACTCACGCTGAAGTTGGAGAATTTTTCCTCAATAAAGGAATTCATTGTTTGATGGAAAAACCGTTAGCCACTACCGAAGACCAATGTCTCAGACTAATTAACGCCGCCAAAAAAAATAACGTTACTCTTTTAGTCGGACATATAGAACAATTTAACCCTGCAGTAGAACAAATGCACAAACTTTTAGCAAACACTTCTAAAATTTGTTCTCTTACCGCCAACCGTATGTCTGCTGCCAGCGGTCGTATTACCGACGTAGATGTTGCAATGGATTTAATGATACACGATGTTGAGGTTATTTTATCTTTAGTAAAATCTCCGGTTATAAATGTTCAAGCTACTGCTGTAAAAACCCCTAACAGTCCGTTAGGCAAGGATTATATTACCGCATTACTGCAATTCCAAAATGGTGTTACAGCAAATATCACTGCAAGCCGAATAACCCAAGCTCGTGTCAGAACATTGTCTGTCACCACCGACACCAACTACATTGATATGGATTTTATCAATCAAAGTATCAATGTTCATTCGCAAGGTCGCATGCCCTTTGTTCAACAAGATAATATTCCTGAATGGATGCGCTATGGCCTTAAAGGTTGTGTGGAACAGTTGTTTATTCCGACATCTCAACCTTTACAATCCGAACTCTCTCACTTCTTAAATTGTGTTCGTGGTAAAGAAACTCCTCGCATTAGTGGTGAAGATGCCTTAGCAGCTCTCAAAATCATTTGGGCGATTGAAAATAAACTTGGTTTTCTTACTCAAGACAACAATTCTCCGCTCAATATTGCTGCCGAATAAAACATTTCTTGCAAAATTCTCAAATATGGAGCATAAACTAAAATTATGCTCCATATTTTAATGAAAGAAATAACTTGCGCTATAAAATAACCATAGAATATGACGGAACAAACACTTTAGGCTGGCAACGCCAAATTGATGGTCCCAGTATCCAAGAATATATAGAAAAAGCACTTCTTCCGTTATCAAACAATCAACACATTCCCGTACAAGGTGCCGGACGCACAGATTGTGGAGTACATGCCCTTGCACAAGTTGCCCATTTTGATATTCAGCGTGATATTGCTGACTGGAAATTAAGAGACGCTCTTAATTTCCATCTTCGTGAACAAGAAGCCCCCGTTGTAATCCTGAATGTAGAGCAAGTATCATCAGATTTTAATGCTCGTTTCTCCGCCCAAGGACGCGGATACATTTACCGTATTCTTAACAGACGCTCTCCGGCAATTATAGAAAAAAACAGAGTCTGGTGGGTTCCTGTAGAATTAAATATTGAAGCAATGAAATCCGGTGGCCGTTTTTTATTGGGTAAGCATGATTTCAGCTCATTCCGAGCAGCCGCTTGCCAAGCAAAATCGCCAATAAAGACCCTTGATAAACTGGAGATTTACCGCCAAAAAGACGAGATTATATTTGAGGTAGAAGCAAAATCTTTCTTACACCATCAGGTACGTAATATCGTCGGCACCTTAAAACTGGTCGGAGATGGTAGCATTACCCCACAAAAAGTTAAAGAAATTTTAGAAGCCAAAAACCGAAAAGAAGCCGGTCCTACTGCCCCTGCTTGTGGTCTGTATTTAAGCAAAGTATGGTATTAATCTGCTTCCGCTTGCAAGACTTCAACTGCAATATCATAGTCAAATCCGGCCCTGATTAGTACTGCCAAATCTTTTGCATATCGTTCTTTTCGTTTTTTTTCATCCACACAATAAGGTCCGATTCTTTTTTTACGTGCTAATTTTATGGCTGCATCATAAGGATTAAATTCTTGTTCGGCAATTATACATTCTGCAATACTTTCATTTATACCTTTTTCACGTAATTTTCCGATAATATATCGTGGAGATTTACCAGCTGCCAAATATGACTTGATTTTCATTTCACAATAACGTTCATCATTAATATAGCCCAAACGTTGGAAATCTTCTAACAATTCATCAATCCATCTTTCAGCTTCTTTAATGTCAAAATCAGAATCATGATACGCATATTTCATAACTCTGCGCTTTAAAACACTTTTCAAATTTACAACAGATGTTTCAAACCGTTTCAAATAATAAAGCCCGATATTTTTAAGCCTTATTTTTGTTATTTTACGTATTTTTTTTATTTTTTTAGCCTCTAAACCGCTTTCTTGCACTTGAAAAATCCTTATAACTGCATTATACCTACTTTAACAAAATTAATATACAAGGAAAAAATACAAATGCCTACTACCAAGCTTACTAATTTTGATAACTGTGTATCTTTTTTTATAGAAAATGGAGCCTATCAAGGACGTCTAATTCGTCTACACGAAGTTATAAACACCATTTTAGGCAAACATTGTTATCCGCTTCCGATTGCCGCAGCTGTTGCCGAGTGTAGTGTACTTGGCACTCTCCTTTCCAGTCAATTAAAATATGACGGTTTATTTACTCTTCAAATTCAAACTAATGGCGTTATTAATTTGATTGTCGTTGATGTAACATCTGAAGGGAAAATACGCTCTTGCGCTCGTTATGATGAAAATCGTCTGAAGCATTCTCAGGAGCTCAGAAAAACAAGCGGACAAATTGAAGCTACTCCGCATTTATTAGGAGGTGGGCATTTAGCATTCACGGTAGATCAAGGAAAAGACACTGAATTATATCAAGGGATTGTTGATTTACAAGGCAAAAACCTTACCGAATGCGCTCTTCGTTATTTTAAACAATCTGAACAAATAGATACTACCTTAAAACTATTCTTACAACCTCCGCAAGGAGAAAGTAAATCTTGGTTTGCGGCAGGCATTCTTCTTCAAAAAATGCCCAATATCAGCACTTCTCTTTCTGAAAAAGAACAATCTGAAATCTGGAACGAAGCAAAAATATTTATAGAAAGCTTATCAGAAAATGAGGTTTTTGATAGTTCCTTAAGCTCAGAAACACTCCTTCATCGTTTATTCCACGGCAATAATCTCCAAATATCCAAAACAAAGAACTACACCTTTGGTTGCCGCTGTTCTCGAGAAAAATTACTTTCTACTTTACAAACTTTTTCTCAAGAAGAAATTAATAGCATAATTGAAAACAATCAAATAACCGCTGATTGTAATTTCTGCAACGAACACTACATTTTTTCTGCCGGAGAATTACAAAAACAATAGTTTAACCAGTTATTAAACAATCACTGATAAGATGAAAGAAACTTTGTATAAAGCAAAGTTTCTTTCATTGTATTTAACCACTGGATAAAAATCATGACCACTTACACCAAAATAATTCCAATGCTAATATTAAGCCTCATTATTTCTGGCTGTTCCAGTTTATTTCCTTCTTCTGAAGAAGAATTACCGCGTTACAGCGAACCTCGTTACAACACAGAAGAACCTATTCAGCTAAAAGTAAGTCAAATTAAAGTAATTTCTGAATTTACTCCATCTTTTACCAGACCTCACGTTGAGCATTTATTCCCTGTATCAATAGAAAAAACCGCAAAATTATGGGCGCAAGACAGACTTAAAGCGGCAGACTTCTCCAACCAAAAAATCGCAGAGGTTATCATAAAAAACGCCAGTGTAACCGAAACACTAGAAGAAGGTGGAAATCAACTTTTCAATACCGACAGAGTACGTTACAAAGCTTCTTTAGTTATAACTATCAGAATTACCGACCCTGAAAATATGTCACAAGCTTCTACCAATGTTGATGCTTGGAGAGAGCTTACCATTCCGGCAAGCACTGACATTGCAGAAAAAGAGCAATATTGGAGCGGTATGGTCTCCAAGCTTTTTGATGAGTTTAATACGAAAATGACAGCAAATATTTATGAATACTTAAATATGTATGTCATAAACAAACCAATAACTCCAACCTATTACTAATGAATAGTATGAGTATTGTTTTTTCCGGATACTGACATATTAAAAGTAGGTATCCGGATTTCTTTTATTTGAGTTTGCCCCTCTGTCAATACTTTACAACTGCCATAAAACACTGCATTTGCAGATGACAACGGAGCCTCTGAGGTAAATTCAAAATACTCTCCCGGTTCCAGCTCCGGCAACTCGCCCTTAAAACCATCACTACAATCATTATAAGAATTTCCGGCATCATCAGTAATATTCCAATTTTTTCCTACCAATCGGATTCGCTGATCGGAATTATTTTCAATACACAGATAATATCCCCACATAAAAACTTTAGGAGCGGTTTCATCAATCAACACCGGACAAGCCGAAATCTTTATACCATCTGTCTGAGTAACAAGATAATCATCATGCTCAATCATTTTTCGGCTCCTATATATAAAAGTTAATAAACACTTAACGTTTTAAATAAGGGTTATCTGATTCGCAAGTTGAGTCTTTTTTATCCCCAGAATTATACCCAAATAAAAAAGCCCTGCTAAAAAAGCAGGGCATAAAAAGTTTCTGTGAAGCATTACTTAGACAATAAGTCCAGCAACTTTTGTGTAGCTTCACTTGGAGAAATATTTTCAAACACCGCATATTCATTTGCCAAACGATCTAATGCGTGTTCATAAATTTGTCTTTCGCTATAAGATTGTTCGGCAAGATTTTCATTTCGGTGCAAATCTCTCACAACTTCTGCAATAGCAATCGGACTACCGGAATTAATTTTATTTTCATATTCCTGCGCTCTACGCGACCACATAACCTTTTTTACTTTTGCCTTACCCTTAAGAGTAGATAAAGCTTCATTAATGGTATCAGCGCCTGAAATTTTACGCAAACCGGTAGTTTCAGCCTTTGCCATTGGTATTCGCAAAGTCATTTTATCTTTTGCAAAATTAACAACAATCAATTCCAATTCCGAACCGGCAATATTTTGTTTTGTAATATCCGCAACCTTGCCCACACCATGAGCCGGATAAACCACATACTCACCTGAACTGAACGGATTTAATACTGATATTTTTTTCGTCATATTACAATCCTATTTTTCTTAGTTATCAGCGGTTATTTCTTAATAACGAGCATACCATACCACAAAATTTGATTTAAATCTAGTCAAAAAATTATTTTTGTCAAAATTAGCTATCTTATTTTAACATTATCTTAATCCAAAGAACATAAAATAGCTAAATAAAAACTCTTGGGGGCAACAATGTCTGATATAATTAAAATTTTAGGTACCGCATTTTTTACAATATTATACTCATATTCTGCACAAGCTGCCACTTTGCCTGAATATGCGGTTAATACTGTCCAAAATCATGAACTCTCACGCTCCGAACAAAAATGTATAGATGAAGGCTACAAAATTACTTATGCCAATTGCGCAAACCAAACTGCTCCGTCTGAACGATGCCCTCACAACGATTCGTATTACCGCATTTGCTCTCAAGAACAATGGTGCCGCAACAACAACTACCGCTTTTCTGCCACCGACTGCAAAGCTCCGTTTTACCCGTTCAAGATGTGCGCCAACAAATTTCCGCTATACCGTATCTGTCAAGAAAACATAGAAAAATCTTGTATTGCTGAAGGTTATGCCCACAAATCAAAATGCCAATTGACCGACAAAAAATGCCCTTATTCTGCAGATTATGGAATTTGTTGTGACGAATGCCCCAACTTTAGTCACAAATTAGATTCCATCCCTGCCGGTTATATTGCCGTCGGCGAAACATGCACTACCTGCAAAGGCATTACCAAAACAAACATTGCTCCTGCACCTTGTGAAGGTTTCAATGAATGCGAATTTGGTCCGTTATCAGAAATAACTCCATCTTGTCAACAAGCTTCAACTATACTGTACAGTGCTTGTAAAACCTCAGCTGATGTCTGCAGAGACAAAGGATATACTTATACCTCTTGTTCGGAAAGTGAAGATATTGTTGATTGTCCGGAAAACAAAAACTTTAAGCTTTGTGTTGTCAACTGTCTGAAGCAAGCGCGCCTCAAACATCCTACTTCTGATGTTTTTGACAAAGATACAACCGATCCGGTTGTAGATGTAACCAAAACAGAACTGATATCCTTAGTCGGAGATCCTTACCCGACTTGCCAAACTCAGACCAGACCTGAACTCACACTCCATATTAATCATAAAAATCTTGCCATGTATGAAAATATACTGGACAGAAGAATAGAAAACATCAACCTTAACCTTATTTTTGAAGATCCTATTACCTTATCATTTAACGGTAGTCTTCACAATGTCAAAATCAAAGCTGAAGGCAACTTACCTGACTGTCCGCTAAGAGGAACCGAAACCGTCATATCCGGAATCGTCAGTATAAACGGCCTCCCTACTCTATGTTCCAACTTCAAAATAACTGAAGAAAGCAAATTACTTTCTTCCGGCAGCATTCACGGCAATATAGAAATGTCCCGAGACTCTGCTTTAGGACTGAAAGGCGATTTGCTGGGCAACCTCAAAGCTCGCAGTTATACTGAAATCTTTATTAAAGGCAAGCTAAAGCAAAGTGTTGACTCTACCGGAGAAGCCGGTGCCAATGACATCATTTTCGGCTGCAATTCCAAAGTAAAAATAAATGAAGGTATTACTGCTGATCGTATTTCCATATACCTTAAACAATGGACGTCTCTTGATACCCCAAGTATTACAATGATATCGCACAGTGACAACCCCAATGTTCCCAATACTGTTGCCGCACTCCACATGTACAAATATGCAAAAATATTTAATGCCTATGGCGATACGGTATTTCCGTTTGCGGAAAATAACGGCAATGAATGTGCCAATCTGTACTATCCGCACATAGGCTCTGCTACTGAAAAAGAAAAACAAACATTTGTTTATGAAGCTTCCAACCTTATCGCTGATAATTCTTGGCAATGCCAAACTTTAGACTACAAGCAACAAGAATGTGATTAAGGATTAACATTCGGAGAATATATCGTTTCAGGGTTTGCCGAATTTCCCATAATCGGCAAATCCCCTTCCGGATAAGATTGGATATCATAAACTCTTCCGTTTGCTTCCATCAATGTATTTTCAAAATCTTTCCCTGCTTGTATGGCATTTTCCGGCTGCTCATCTTGAGTATCAGCAAAATTTTCATTCATCTGTTGTTTCTGTTGGGCAGCTACATTTTCATTATTATGTATAATATTTTCATTATTACTGATCGGATTCCCCAATGGATTCGGTGCTTCAGCCGGTTGTTCTACCATAAACACTTTTTCATTTCCATCTGCCGTTTGTGCTTCTCCGATTACCGTTGTTGGATAAACATTTTCTTGCGCTTGAGCATATACTTTCCAAACAAACAACCAAACCAAAAGCGCAAACATACCCCAAACCGCTATTTTTCTTAACATAAGCACCTCCTTTATTCATCGGATACTATTTAAATAATAAAAAAAACATCGCTTTAAATAGCTATTAACCAATTTGCTTTATAATAAAATAGTTAAACGATTTGGGAGTATTTTAATTATGTCCGACTTAGGAGCCTTAAGCTCATACGCATTTGCCGTACAGCAAATTCAACTAAGCATCCTAAAAAGTAATATGGAAGCCCAGCAGCAAGCTATTGAAGTTTTGTTGGGAGATGACACTCGTCGTATTGCTCCATCAGATTTTATCGGCAATTATTTGAATATTGAACTTTAGAAACCCAACAATATCACAAAAGACATTGACAACACATACGCCATCAAACATTTTATAATTTCGGCAATTGTCTTTAAGATCATGGCTACATAATCCAAACTTTCTCCGCCATCTTTATATATTTTCCTAAAACAAAATACATAGCACAAAGCAACACCGGCAAGTATCACATAATTATGATAATCCGTTAATATTGTTCTTATCTGCTGAGGAGTAAGCCT
The DNA here is from genome assembly GCA_017457005.1 of Alphaproteobacteria bacterium. Lineage (GTDB taxonomy): Bacteria > Pseudomonadota > Alphaproteobacteria > RF32 > CAG-239 > CAZU01. Next base: position 22,283 of record JAFTII010000002.1, read on the forward strand.
AAATACAGAAAAAAATCCGCCGACAATGCCCAATAATATCATTGGGCTGAAAATTGCACCTGAAGTAAATAAAGAAATCAGACCTTTTATCATAAATGCTCTTAACGGCTCCAAACTCTGCGTGTCAGATACCTGGAATCAACATTTTCAATACCGGAAGGCCATACACACGCAGTTTTTATTTTTGCTCCGCCCGCTACCGCGCTCTTAAATTGAGGAGTAACTATAGATGCTATTCCACGGCTCAATACTGCCGGTTTACGATTTTTAGACCAATCAAAATAACTTGCATCCACAAATTTTTGCATTTTTACCTCCCGATAATTATCCCCACAAAAAACACCTATGGGTAGTCTAACTATACTTCAGAAAGGTAAATAAAACTTTAACCCCCAAATTCAAGGTTTAATTTACATTTTTAAACAACTCAAAACCGTTCATTTTTTCAAGCCCTGAACTGATTTTTTGTGCTGTATGTAGGGCCTTATCCTCATCATCACTCCATACCCAAACCTGTATTTTAGGCTCCGTACCTGATTTTCTGATAAGTACTTTTCCGTAACCTGATATCATTTGTTCACCATCAGCAATCGCTTGCTTAAAATCAGCACTGTCAAAAGCAGATATCATCTCATCTTTAGAAACGAATTTTGTATCAATTCTTTTTCTTATCATCGGCTTAAACAACGGAAATATTTGGCTCATTTTTTGTTTTGCTTCCCAAACACCTTGTGCCACAATCAAACCTGTCATCATTGCATCTCCGGTTTTAGCATAATCAGCCACCACCATGTGTCCGGATTCTTCTCCTCCGATATTTGCACCGATTTTCTTCATTTCTTCAATCACATATCTCTCGCCTACAGCGGAACGCACACAACTAATCCCTTTTTCGGCAAAAAATCTATCCATCGCCGGATTAGATACTATTGTTGCCACAACAGTATTTGCTTTCAGTTTATTTTTTTGTTTAAAATACAAACCCAAAAATGCAATTATTTGGTCGCCGTCCAAACGTTGTCCTTTTTCATCACAAATGATGATTCTGTCTCCGTCGCCATCTACGGCTATTCCCATATCTGCTCCGGTTTCCAACACTTTAGCACACATATTCTGTGTATGCTGAGAGCCACAATCAAGGTTTATGTTTACTCCGTTTGGCTCCTCACTAAGAGCAATCACTTCTGCTCCGCAAGCTCTGAAAACCTTTGGCAACACACCGGAAAAACAACCGTTAGCACAATCCAGCACCACTTTCATTCCGGTCAAACCATCGCCACCTTGCACAACACTCTGCGCTATCTTTTCATAATCTGCAATCAGATTTTCCGAATAAACTTTGCCTATCTTTTGCGGATCAAACGCAAAGTTATCTTTTTCCATAGCCTCTTCTATCTTAGCGGTAATATCATCAGAAAACTTATCTCCGACAGCATTAATCAATTTAATTCCGTTATCCTGATACGGATTATGAGAGGCGGTAATCATTACCGCCATATCAACCTTTAATGCTTCTACAAGTGTTGTCAGCGCCGGTGTAGGCATTACTCCTAATAATACCACATCCACCCCCTGAGAAGTAAAACCGGCAACCAATGCTGCCTCCAACATATCCGCAGACACCCGAGTATCTTTAGCTATAGCAACCTTCTTTTGATCTTGACAAAGCAACATTCCCGATACCATTCCCAATTTCATTGCAAAATCAATCGTCATCGGAAATACATTTGCTACTCCGCGTACTCCATCCGTACCAAACCATTTATTTTTAGCCATAGCCAACCTCTCAACTTCAACATTAAAACTTATTGAAGTCTATACTCTTACCGCAAAAATACAAGTAAAAGTTTAGCTTTCTACCATGCTGCTGCCGGCCACGTCGGGTTATCCGCTTGAGTTATACCCGTTCCGCTGAACATATCGGTATAAGTAGTCAAATTAGGCAATGTTGAAAAATCTTGTGCTACTCCTTTTAGACCATCGTTATTTAAAAACATCTTCTCAGCACTAACTAAAGATTCCGGTAATAATGGTACTGTACTATCTATATCATACAAAAGTCCAAACATATAATCAGCATGAGTTAATCCTGATGGCAGTGCTGGAATTTGTCCTGATAACCTATAAGTTGAGTAAAACATATGATCACCATTAGTCAGACTAGATGGCAAAACCGGGATCTTACCTGTTAGCTTGTCGCAGTTCCCGAACATACTTTCTCCATTGATTAATCCTGGTGGTAATTCCGGTATTGATCCAGTTAAATTACGACCATAAAAAAACATTTCATATCCATCTATCAAACTTGATGGTAATGGTGGAATAAATCCGTAAGTATTAGAATCAACAATATTACTCATTTTTTTTATTCCGCTTTTATCTAATTTTAAAATGCCGGATACAATATTTTTAAGACCTTTAGAATCTGACAAACTAGATTTATGACCAATAAAATGAGTAAATGTTCCACTGGCTTTAAATATATATTTTCCCACGCCCATATATCCACAAGAGACCAATTTAGTGCCTTCACCCATATACCCATCTCTGATAATCTCTCCGTCACCACAATCTACAACAATATTACCTCCACCAAATTCAAAATCAGCACTAACTTTATTTAGATTATCATCTGTAATTTTAAGCTCTAAAATAATAGCATCTTCAAACTCATTATTCGGGTCGTTGGGATTATAATTATCGCCACCATCTCCACCGGCTCCGCCGCCACTGCCTCCATCACTTCCACCACTCAAGCAGGCGACTTGGCTGACATCAAACGGACAACGCAAGACTTTTGCCGTTCCGCAATCTGCTTCCGCAGAAGTATAGCCTAATTGACTGCAACTCGGTTGCAATATACATGTACTGTCTTGTGCCAGTGCCGTAGTCGCTAACAGCACTAACGGACTTAATATCGCTAATTTTTTCATCTTCTCTCTCCTTTGTTTTTCTATTACCTCA
>JAFTII010000013.1 GCA_017457005.1 Alphaproteobacteria bacterium
CATTTGCTGATAAAAATAATATAAAAATTGATAAATGGGTTGATGAAGTAATTTCTTCCAGAAAACACCTTGATGAAAGAAAATTAGGAAAAATACTGAAAAAGCTCAAAAAAGGTGATGTTTTAATCGCTTCTGAGTTATCCCGTTTAGGAAGAAACTTGCTTGAAGTAATGGGAATTTTACAACAATGTCTTGAAAAAGACTGTCAAATATGGACTTTGAAAGAAAATTACCGTCTTGGTGCTGATATTCAGAGTAAAGTATTAGCTTTTGCATTTTCTTTAGCAAGTGAGATTGAACGACAACTTATTTCCGAACGCACTAAAAATTCGCTCCAAAGGCTAAAAGATGAAGGAAAACATCTGGGCAGACCTTATGGTTTCTCATATAAAAAACTACAAAAAAGGCATGATAAAATTAAAGAGCTGCTAGATAAAAATGTTTCAAAATCAGAAATTGCCAGACTTATGGGCTGTACATGGCAAACGTTACATAGATATATAAAGGATAAATTATGATATTTTGATTTTCTTTAAAATATCTCGCCATTTTTCAAAGTGAGGCACTAGATAATCATAACTAAATTTATTCAGTTGTTCAGATATTTGTTGTAAGGTATGATTGGAATAAGATTGTTCCATTGTGGTTTTCCCTTCCCATCCTATTGTATCGTTGATATATGATGCTGGAATATGAGCATCTTGCATTGCCATACTAATGTTTTTACGAAAAGAGTGAAAGTTGTATCCGTCTTTACTCTTTGATTTTACACCTATTTTGATAAAAAATCCAATAATATGACGCACCGTATACTTATTATTATATTTACCGCTTGAGGTTTGACATCTCGGAAAAATAAACTCGCTACCTTTGGCTTGTAATTTTTTTTGACGATTACGTACATAATCAACAAAACCAAGCTCCAAAAGTTGTTTATGGATTGGTACTATCCGTTCTGATGCTTCGTTTTTTAGCTGTTTTATATTATGATTTTCAATAAATTGGATGCAATCTATACCATCTTGTTGAAAAACATCATCATATTGAAGTGTTATTGCACTATTAGCTCTTGCTCCGGTAAACAAAGCAATCATGCAAGCCCAAAAAGCATCAGGATTTTCCTTAAAATAATTATGTTTAGGATCAAATATTTCAAGTAATTGCTCTTTACTATATGGTTTATGCTGTATTTTTTCTGATTTTTTGGTTTTATCAAGATTGGGTAAATTGGCAGTAACATTTGCTTTATAATTATCTGGATCGATATTACTTCCACAAATTGCCAATTCTTTTATGTAGCGCAAATATCTACGCCTAGTATCACCTTTGACATTAGTGAGCGAAGAAATGTATTTGGTTATTTTATCTAAGGTTTCTACATTATGGAAACAGGAGTAATCATCTTCTAAACTTAAATCAACTGCTTTTAAAATGTCAGTTATGTTGTTGTTTTTTCTAATTTCTTCAGCTTTGCAATTATTAGCTTTTAGTAACATTGCGTCTAAAACCTCTTTAATTGAACGCTTAGAAACAGATGGTGGTTGTGAATTTGATGAAGACAATATAGATAATTCAAGTGATGATATAGGATCTAAGGTATCAATAAATTTTTGCAACAATGGACGCATGGCAACCACCTTTTTGAGCAAATCTTTATCTTCTTGATTTAGGCCTATCGGATTAACTTGTTCTGCTCGGAATGATAAATCCATTAACTCTTTGATATTTTTAGGTTTATTGTGTTTAGATAGCCTTCTTTGAATTTGGAAGATTGTCATCATAGCATAACCCATACCACCACCTGTCGGATATGGATTTACTATTTCGAATATTAAACCATTGTAAAGGAAACGAATTCTATCAAAAAGTTCTTTAATATCTGTTGTCATTTGCCTTAAAATCTCTCTTGCTTCATAAAAATTACTAGTACGCAACGATATGCGTTTATATCTTCGTTTATTATTTTTTCGTGGTAATTCGACTCTATAATAAAATATGTTATTTCGCAACCACAAATGAGATAGATTTGCATCACAGTCTGCACCACATTTTGCATCACACTTTTTAATCATGATAACTCCTATCAGTTATTAGATTTAGCACATTAGTGTAATGCATTGTTTTTAATGTGTTTTTGCACACTCAAAGCTTGAACCTTATGTGTTTTAGGCAAATAAAAAAGCCTTGAAAAACAAGGCTTAAAATTGGAGCAGGTAACGGGGATTGAACCCGTGTCCTAAGCTTGGGAAGCTCACGTTCTACCATTGAACTATACCTGCATACTTAGTTTAATATATCATTTTATTTGATTTGGCAAGTGATTTTAGTTATTGACAACCAGAATTACTCCTAAAACAATTAACACAAAACAAAAAAGTTTCTTTTCCATTATTTGTAATGATATTTTTTCATTTATCGGAATACCAAATCTTTTCAATAGACAATAACTTATCATTAGCATAAATATCGGCTGCATAGCTGCAATTGCCGAATTTACCACTGCTGAAATACCAGATAAAGCATAAACCGTACAAATCAAGCCTAAAAAACACAAAAACTCATTTATGGCAAAAAGCTTAAATTTAGTAAGATAAGGAGGAAAGTTGCGAAAAATATCTTTTCGCCATTTTTTCACAAATAAAAATGCTAAAGGTAAAAATCCCGATATAAGATTAGGATATATCGTAACATTTATCCAATTAATATCTTTTTCTAAAATATATTTTTCCAATACAAGATATAAGGCTCGCAGAAAAGATGAAAACAATACAAAATAAAAAGCTTTGCTCAGCTTTGGAATTACACGTCCTTTTATACTTAAAGCAACTGATGACATAACAATAATTCCAAATCCGATATATTGCTCCATTTCAAGATGTTCATCCAACAACAACCATGTCAGTACAGGAATAATTATTGCCCCTAAAGAATATAAAGCTTCAACTATAGATGTATCCATCACTTTAAGAGACATATAAAAAGGATAAAGATATACAATATCTATAGCTGCTAAAATCATGTAAAAGCCAAATTCCCATACATCAGGAACAGACGGGGTTCCCAAAAATAGAATCAGCGGTAAAAATACAGCATTCATTAATGATATGTAAAATATCATTGTGGTAGGATGCTTAAATGTTTTAATTGAGAGTTGGCTTTCTATAATCATTCCGGCACCGTAAAAAATCGGTGCCAAGAATGATGCTAATAAAAAATTCATATATTAGCCTCTACTGAATAGCTTTTAATGCCTTTAATTGTGCCATTAATTTTTCTATACTGGCTTTGGCATCACTAATTGCTTTTAAGGTTTCTGAACTATTGGCCGTATCAGATGCTTGCCAGTTGGCAATTTTTGCTTTCAGGTCTGCAATTTTGTTTTCTATTTTTTCTTGAGCTTCCAGGGATTGAGCATCCTTTTTGGCTTGTGCTTCTTCTATTTTTGCGTTTGCTTTATCTGCAGCACTTTGTACTTTATTGGCTAAAGATACAATATCCAACGCATTGGCAGAATTAGCAAACATTACTAATGTTAAAAACACTAAAATTTTTTTCATTATTATTCTCCTATTTATTGGTGTAATTCAGAGATTAACTACCCTACACTAAAATAGCAACACTGATAAGTTTTTTTGCACAAAAAACAGCGACACATTGATTGTGTCGCTGTAATTAATTAGAATGCAAAGCTCAAATTCTCAAAATTCTCAAGCATGATGCTTTCATCTTCAGCCATTGATTGAGAATATGAGACCTGAACTCTATCGCCTATTTGGGTCCATTTCAGCTCTTTTGATAACTTTGGAAGCGCCATATATTCCTTGCCTGAGATACCCTCAAAACGGAAATAATAAATTCCATCTTCCATAGTCATTAAAGAAACTTTATAAACCTCACTTTCTGTCGTGTTGCTTTCTATTGCTTGAGTATCAAGGTTAGCATTTCTTTTGGCTACATAATAGTTAAGAAGGGCCTCATCAACACTCTTGCCGACAGCGGCTAATTCACGGTACTTTACCGAAGATATACCATAACCCAAAAAATCACCACTTGCACCTTTGAGAGTAGCAAAATATAGATTTTCTCCCCTTACCGGATAGATAATAACCTCAGAAGCAGATACTTCTGCTGCATCTATTTTGTAATTTTTTTCAAACTTGGCTCTGGTTGATTCTTCGTTAGCTCCACCTTCAAGTTTGTAAAGCGTTGCTTCTCCGGTAGTAGAATTAAACATCATAATACCTGATGTTCCGTCATCCGCTCCGGCTGATTGGATACCGGTGTAAATATATCTTTCTCCGTTATTATATAGAGCTGTCATGCCCGGTGTCATCATTTTGACTTTGGTCCTACTCAAAAAGCTATTTCTCCAATTAAGTTTTTTAGGAGTTTCGCCCTTCATTTTGAGTTCCTCAAGCTCTTTGGCAGAATACTGAGGATATTGTCCCCAATAGTTGATGTATCTACGAACAAAATTTTCTGGATATACTCTATCTATCCACGAAGGAAGATTATCAAGTGTATATTCTTTGATTTCTCCTGTTTGAACATCAACAGTCAACATTCCGGTAACTTTTTCTCCGCTAAAACCGATGGTTCTGCAATAAAGAGTTGCGGTTACAAACGGACGACCGCTCGGATCCAATACCACTGAGAAATTGGTTACTCCGTTAAGATATCCGGCTTTGCGGATGTGACGCTTAATATAGCTGTCAAAGAATGAACTACGCAAGTATTTCAAGCGCAGATACTCACCATTAACTTTAGTAATGAAATATACCTCGTTCTGTCTTTGAGCTGAGACCAAAATATAACCGGGGGTAGTCCTATTCCTTTTCCATCTCCAAAACGAACTATGTTCAAGCGGAGAAAGATATACGACCTCACCTTTTAACGGAAGTATTTTGGTTTCACCGGTTGCTAATGTTACGTTCAGATCCTCCTGCAAACGAATGCGGTAGAATCTGTTAACGCAGCAAGACGAACCAATGGCAGCATCCTGTTCCAAAACAGCAGAAGCATATTTGCCTGCTAACGGAACATCAACTTTGATCATCTCATCCGGTTTTATCGGAACAAAATCAGCATGGTAGTTACTGTCTGTAGTTTCTGAAACCGTTAACAAGTCGCGATAATCTTTATAATGAAAGGCTTCAGCAGTGCTAAACCAACTTATAAAGAGAAATACCACAGCAAAAACAACAATAGCAGCAGTAACCACTAAATTTGCCCCTGTTTTTACCCCTAAAGATCCAGCTATAATAAAACTTATAGCCGATACAGTCAGCAAAATCCCAATCCATGAGGTAAATCTCCATCCCATATTCGGAAGAAGTAACCAGCATACGAGCCAAACGACCACGAAAACAATAGCAGCAAGAAAACCAGCTTCAGGAGCATTAGCATAATCATCAAAGTCAAAGATAATGACAAAGCTCACAATTGCGCATATTAGCGCTAAAATAAAATAATAAAACATAACTTTATAATATTTAATTAGGGTTAATAATATTCAATTCATTTATTTATATATCATCTTTTTGTTTTTTTGTCTAGACAAAAAAACAGCTTCCAAACGGAAGCTGTTTTCTTAAAATACCCAATTATTTATATAGTACAGTAGAAATTGGTTCTGATAAAGCTACTTCTGGAGTTAGTGCATAATAAAAATATGCAAAAGCTAACACAGCAATAACGACTGTTACTATTATATAGCTAATAATTACGCTATTTTCATCTTTTCTCATAATATGTTGTTTTTTTTAATAAGTTTGGCGTTTCTTTAGTGTTTCTTGATTTTATTTTATATACTAAATTTTTTAATTCTGGTCCCTTGAACACGTAGTTCTCTGCAAAACAGCGGGCGGCTTAGCGAAAGCTCTTTCAAAATTTAGTAAATAACGTCCAATCATTAACAACTAAAACTCGTTGCAAACTTAAATAATAATATAACACAATATATGTAACAAATTTAATATATCACATTTTAAAGGCTTGTTCAATAATAAAATGTATGGTATGGACGAATTTTTGCTACACATCTGTTGGATTAGGTTATTTTTTTGCTGGATTTTTTAGATATGGAGTGTTATAAACTCTCTGAAATTTTTTTAATTGCCGATGACGGGATTGTAACGAATCCCGGAATTGGTGTTTCTCTAACTAGTAAGGAAAGATATATATGTCTGACGTTAAGATGAAAATGATGGATGGTAACGAAGCTGCAGCTTCCGTTGCCCACCGCATGAATGAAGTCTGCGTTATCTACCCGATTACTCCGTCTTCTCCGATGGGGGAATGGGCTGATGCGTGGTCTGCCGCTAAACAAAAGAACTTGTGGGGCGTTGTTCCTGAAGTTCAAGAAATGCAATCTGAAGCTGGTGCTGCCGGTGCTTGTCACGGTTCTCTGCAAGCAGGTGCTTTGACAACCACCTTTACCGCTTCGCAAGGTTTGTTGTTGATGATTCCCAATATGTACAAAATTGCCGGTGAATTATCTCCGTTTGTAATGCATGTGGCTGCTCGTTCTTTGGCTTATCATGCGTTGTCAATTTTTGGGGATCACTCCGATGTGATGTCTTGTCGTCAGACCGGTTTTGCAATGCTCTGCTCTAACTCTGTACAAGAAGCTCATGACTTTGCCGCCATTGCTCAGACCGCAACATTGCGTTCTCGTGTTCCGTTTATGCACTTCTTTGATGGTTTCCGTACTTCTCACGAAATCAAAAAAATTAAATTGCTTTCTGATGATGATTTGAGAGCAATGTTAGAAGGTGTTGACTACCAATTTAATGTTAAAAATGCTTTACGTCCGGAAGCTCCGGTTATCCGTGGTACAGCTCAAAACCCTGACGTATTCTTCCAAGGAAGAGAAGCTTGCAATCCGTTCTACAACAAAGTTGAAGATATTGTTCAAGAAGAAATGGATAAATTTGCAAAAATCTCCGGTCGTTCATATAAAAATGTTGAATATGTCGGTCCGGCTGATGCAGAACAAGTTATCGTTATTATGGGTTCCGGTGCTGAAACTGTTGAAGAAGCTATTACCTACCTCAATAATAACGGTTATAAAGTCGGCTTGATGAAAGTTCGCTTATATCGTCCGTTCCCAAGCAAATCATTCTTAAAAGCTTTGCCGGCAACTGCTAAAGTTGTTAATGTTTTGGATAGAACAAAAGAATCCGGTTCTATCGGCGAACCTTTATATTTGGATGTTGTTGCTACCCTTACCCAAGCTTTTGCTAATGGCGAAATTGCTAATATGCCTCGTATCTTTGGCGGACGTTATGGTTTGTCTTCTAAAGAATTTACTCCGGGTATGGTTCGTGCCGTTTATGATAACGGTGCTTCTAACAAACCTATCAACGGTTTCTCTGTTGGTATTAATGATGATGTTAATAATACATCATTGCCTTTCAATGATGATATTGATACCGAAGGTAAAGACGTTGTTCGTGCCGTATTCTATGGTTTGGGTGCTGATGGTACTGTTGGTGCCAATAAAAACTCAATCAAAATTATTGCTGAAGATGCCGGTAAATACGGACAAGGATATTTTGTATATGACTCTCGTAAGTCCGGTTCTATGACCACTTCTCACTTACGTTTTTCTGACAACCCGATTAAAGCTGCTTACTTAATTAATAAAGCAGACTTTGTGGCTTGTCACCAGTTCCCATTCATGGCTAAGGTTGATATTTTGAAGATTGCTAAGCCCGGTGCTACTTTCTTGCTTAATGCTCCTTATAAAGCTGAGGAGGTATGGGATCATTTACCGATTGAAGTGCAAGAAGAAATTATTGCTAAGAAACTTAACTTCTATACCATTAATGCGGTTGAAGTTGCTCGTGAAACCGGTATGGGTCAACGTATCAATACCATCATGCAGGCTTGTTTCTTTGCAATTTCTAACATTTTACCTAAAGATGAAGCTATTGAACAAATCAAAAATGCTATTAAGAAAACTTATAGCAAAAAAGGTGATGCTATCGTCCAAAAGAACTTTGCTGCCGTTGATGCTTCTTTGGCTCACATGCACAAAGTTGAATACCCAAGCGAAGTTACTTCTAAATTCCACCGCTTATTGCCTGTTCCGGCAAATGCTCCGGAATTTGTTAAGAAAGTTACCGGAGAAATCATTGCTGACCGTGGTAATGAATTGCCGGTTTCGGCTTTTGCAGATGTTGTTGACGGTACATGGCCAACAGCTACAACTCAATATGAAAAACGTTGTATTGCTACAGAAATTCCGGTTTGGGATGCTGAAACTTGTATCCAATGCGGTAAATGTTCTTTAGTTTGCCCTCACGGCGTTATTCGTATGAAAGTTGCAACAGAAGAAGAACTCAAAAATGCTCCTGCTACTCTCAAATCTGCTCCTTATAAAGGAAAAGAATTTGCCGGTAAGCAGTTCATTTTGCAAATTACTCCGGAAGATTGTACCGGTTGCGGAATTTGTACTTCTGCCTGCCCTGCTAAAAACAAGGCTAATCCGGAACTCAAAGCTATCAATATGGATCATATTGAAAACCATTTGGAAGCTGAAAAAGCTAACTGGAACTTCTTTGAGACATTGCCTTATGTAAAACGTACCGAAGTTGTTAAAAATACTCCGAAAACAACCCAAATGATTCAGCCTTTGTTTGAATTTTCAGGTGCTTGCGCCGGTTGTGGAGAGACTCCATACGTTAAACTCTTAACCCAACTCTTTGGTGACAGAATAGTTGTTGCCAATGCTACCGGATGTTCTTCTATCTACTCCGGTAACTTGCCGACAACTCCGTATGCTAAAGATGAAAAAGGTCATGGTCCGGCTTGGGCAAACTCTTTGTTTGAAGACAATGCCGAATTTGGTTTGGGTATGCGTTTCTCTATTGATCAGCAAACCCATTTTGCCAAAACCTTACTTGAAGGTCTTAAAGACAAAATCGGTGCTGATTTGGTTGAGAAATTACTCAACAATCCGCAAAGCACAGATGCTGAAATTGATGCACAACGTGATTTGGTTAAAGAATTGCGTACTAAATTGGCAACAATTAACTCTTCTGAAGCTAAACACTTGGATAAATTAGCTGATTATCTCATCAAAAAATCTGTATGGATTTTAGGTGGTGACGGTTGGGCTTATGACATTGGTTTCGGCGGTCTTGATCACGCTATTGCTTCCGGCAAAAACATCAATATCTTGGTTATGGATACAGGTGTATATTCTAATACCGGTGGTCAACAGTCTAAGGCTACACCGATGGGTGCTTCTGCAAAATTTGCAACAGCCGGTAAGGCTATTCCGAAAAAAGATTTGGGCATGATTGCAATGTCTTATGGCAATGTATATGTTGCTCAAGTTTCTTTCGGTGCAAATGATGCTCAAGTTATTAAAGCAATGAACGAGGCTGAAGCTTATGATGGTCCGTCTATCATTATTGCTTACTCTCACTGTATTGCACAAGGATTTAACTTGGCTGATGGTTTAACTCATCAAAAGAACGCTGTTGAATCAGGTTCTTGGCCGTTGTATCGTTATAATCCGGAAAATGTTAAAGCCGGAAAAGCTCCTTTGATGTTAGATTCAAAGGCTCCGTCTTTGCCTTTGGCTGATTATATGGCTAATGAAACACGTTTCCAAATCGTGAACAAAGCAAACCCTGAACGTTATGAAACCTTGCTCAACAAGGCTCAAGAAAACGTTAAGGAAAAACGTTCACTCTTGGAACACATGGCAAATATGACTGTTGCTGAATAGTGATTGGTCATTAGTGATTAGAAAAGGGCTTGCAATTGCAAGCCCTTTTTTGTTAGAAGGGTATTTTTTAATTATCAGGCAACATCTTTTAGTAGTTGTTCCCATTTATCAGCAATATGTTTTTCTGAATATCGTTCTATCCCTTTGACCGCTTCAGCACCCATTTTAATACGAAGTTTTTTGTCGTTCATGAGAATTGCCATCTTTTGTGCAAAATCATCAACATCTTTGGCCAAAAATCCGTTTACTCCGTCAACAATAACCTCATTAACCGATGGGGCATCCTTAAACCCTATAGACGGCAAGCCATGAGCTTGTCCGTCAGCCAAAGCTATACTTAATCCCTCATAAGCAGCAGGCCAAGCCATAAAATCAGCATTACGATAAACTGATTTTATATCATTAGTAAAACCCATAAATTCAACTTGATTTTTTATACCTAATTTATCAATTTGTTCGCATAAGCGATTGTAATAATCAGGATGTTTGATACCGCCATAAAGTTCAATCTTCCAATCAGGAAAATCTTTAGCTATTTTTCCAAAAGCCTCAAATAAAAGATGATGGCGTTTTTGTTTTTCATCAATACGTCCGATATAAACAATTTTCTTTTTCTCAATAGAAAGATCTGTTCGGGCAGATGGTTCAATTTGTCCGATTATATTACCGATAACTCGTTCTTCATGCTTGGGATAATCATTTCCGATACTGCCTTTAAAACTTTCCAATAATAAATTGTAGGCAGAAATTTTTTCTAATTGTTTTTTATAAACGCGATAGCGTATCGGCTTATGACGCAACGGACCGAAAAATACCGGCGGATGATTATGTACCATAAGTATTATTGGAATATTGTGATTATGCAAAAAACAAGTATTGTAAACATCTTTTAAAAAATAGCATATAATAGCATCAGGCTTAATTGCGTTGATTGCTTGAGCATATCTGAATGACGACGGTTGAAATATACTTTTTATGCCGGTATAGACTTTACTCAGAATATTTCCTTTTTTTGCGCTTAAATTTATTACTTTAACTTGAGGTAAAAAATCAGAAGTGATTTGTTGCTGTTTATAGCTGTCAAACACAAAGGTTACATCATGCCCCCTGCCCGACAACATATTACAAAATTCCCACACAAAACGACTATTTATGTTGCGATCTTTCACAACCATTAGTTTCATAATACATCTCCCATATATTGTTACTAGGTAATATATTAGGCGATATATTTTTGCAATACAACTTTAAATTTAAAAATATTAAACCGTAACCACTATTCGTTTATAAAATAATTAAGTAATCTAACACCAAATGCAGTTGCCCCTTTAAGCGTTGAACTTTGACTATTATTCACCATCTCAACTCCTGCGGTATCTAAATGCGCCCAAACAACCCCATCTTTAATATATTTTTGCAGAAAACTGGCGGCATTACAGGCATCTCCTCTACGTTTGCTAATATTTACCATATCTGCAATATTAGATTTAATATTTTTATTGTACTCTTTACCTAGCGGCATGCTCCATAAAAGTTCACCGGTTTTTTGTCCTGCTGATATCAAATCATTATTTAACTTAGAATTGTTGCTAAATAATCCCGCATACACGCCACCTAAAGCAACTTCAATTGAACCTGTAAGCGTAGCAATGTCTATAATCTTTTTGGCTCCGTATTGCTGTTGAACAAACCACAAACAATCAGCTAAAACTAATCTGCCTTCGGCATCAGTATTAATAATTTCAACAGTTTGTCCGGACATTGAGGTAACAATATCTCCCGGTCGTGTTGCAGAGCCGGAGGGCATATTCTCAACCAACCCTACAATTCCGATAACATTTTTAGGCGCACACTGCAAAGCAAGTGCCTTTAAGGAGGCTACAACAACTGCGGCACCGGTCATATCTTGTTTCATATCTTCCATACCTGATGCCGGCTTAATTGAAATACCTCCACTATCAAAAGTAACTCCTTTACCTACTAAAGCCAAATCCCATTTATCATTATCAGGATTTCCTTTCCATTTGATAACCGCAACACGCGGTTCTTGAATTGAACCTTGAGATACAGATAAAAGCAAATTGAAATTATGCTCTCTTAGTTCTTTTAAGCCTAAAATTTCAATATCTAATCCTAAATATTCCAGTCTTTTAATATCATCGGCAAAAACTATCGGGGTTAAGTAATTTGCCGGTTCATTACACAAGTCTTTTGCATAACGCACAGCATTGGCTAAAGCAGCATAATGCTTAAAATTCTCACTAATTTGTTTGGCCCCTTGTACATTAAAATAAACCCGTTCCAATGTAGGATATTCTTCGGCTTTTTTCTGAGTAAAATATTTGTCAAAGCGATAACTTCCCAGCAATAAACCAAATGCCATATTATGGGCTATTTCTTCCGGCAGTAGTTTATTTGCAGATATTTTTTCTACGAGGACAACAGCTTGCTCTATTTTGTATAAAACATTAAATAGCTTAGCACCGATTATTTGAAAATCATGATCAGATGTTTTTGTACCGCAACCTACAGCAACAATTTTATTTTTGCCGCAATTAACTTCCAAGATACTTCCTAATTTTCCGCAAAAACCGTTTAATGCCGCGGTTTGCTGCAGTAACAAGTTATCTTCTTTGCTTAATTTGCTTGAATTTATACGTTTATTCTCAGCAATACAAACTACTTTTACCGTAGAAGTAATTTTCTTTTGCTCATCAAATATAATTTCCAACATAGCTTACCCCTATTTTATATCTTTTGATTGATTTTAGCGCATGCTTATTAAAAAAAACTGAATTTTTTTTCAATATCAGTTAATTATTTGTGGAAAAATAAAAAAACACCATTATAATTAGACAAAAATAATTAAATACGGATTCCGAAGAATGGAAAAATTAAGCAAAGCGAAATTAGATAAACGCTGTTCTTTAGAAAGACAGCTTGTTGCAGCTTTGCGCGATAAACTTGATGCTCTGGCCAACGCCCAACTAAAAGAAGATAATCCGCCCGGGAAAAACGGAAATCGTGAAGCAAACGAATATACAAAAAACCAACATAAAAAAACAAGCAGGCACAGCTCCGAACAAATAAAAAAAGAAATACATCTCTTGCTGACTGCTTGCGGAGTTACGGCTCATATTGACAACCCTCAAACTCCGCTTACGACAAGAGAAGATAAATGGATGATTCATTTGGATTGGGACGGACAGTTCAGACGTCCGGATGATACGGATTATTCAGCCAGTTATGCCAATGCAAGACACACTATTTTGGAACAACAAAACCTAGATGACGGTAGTTGGGAGGCATTGTATAATTTTAAAGATTATGACTTAGATGCTTCTCCGGCTTGGCAAAAAATGTCTAAATTCCAATCTTTTGCAAGCAGCAAAAACAAAGTTCGTTATCAATTGGCCAAAATGAACATTCCGCCAAATGTTGTGGCTTCCATGAACTTTTTTGATTTTTCAGAAGTAATGTATTTATAGCAAAAAGAAAATAAAAAAAATATTTTTGAATGTAGTCGCTCCAAAAACTTAAAAATGTTTGAAGCTTGTTACGGCGATGAGTTCAGCAAAATATTAACAGCTTTACGCTACAAGCCGGAATATATTCAAAGAGTAAGAGAAAATATGAAACAAGGTATCGGAGATCCTTTACTTAATTTTCATCATTATCATAATATATTCAGGTGTCAGGAAATGGATAATCCTAACGATGTCAATGCTTTTTCTAATACTATTCTGACATTTGTACATCCGCATCATCGGTCTTTTCATTTTGCAAACGGATATGACCCTAATGAAAATATCGTGTTCTTTGGCGGATTTGATCCCATATACCAAATAAAACACAACAAAGAACGAGAACAACAATATTTAAACAACATAAATCAAATCGTTAAGAAAAATGCAACAAACAATAGATAAAATAAGCCAAATAACTAACTGTTATACCGGAAAAAAACTTGATATTAAGCAATTGATTTATGCCCAACGTAAATTAGCTCTTAATAATATGCCGGAAATACCCGAAGATTACGTTAAAGTGTTGCGTGAATATAATTCTCTAAGTGGCGACGGATACTGTATTTTTGGTGTTAAGCCTCGTGAAGAAACCGACTTGGATATTGTGACTGAAAATACCCTAATCCCCTCTCCCGATAAGCACGACACATTAATATTAGGGTGGAACGAATTAGAATATTTACAATGGAACAAAAAGCTAAGCTGCTATCAAATAATTGACAAATTTGATTTTGAAGTGCTAAAAACATATCAAACATGTAAATTGGCATTGATGGATTTTTTGAGACTTAATGATGAATAATAAAATTTATGAGAACACACCTGACAATATAGAAAAAGCTTCAGAAATAATTAAAAATGGCGGATTAGTTGCATTTCCGACAGATACGGTATATGGCTTGGGAGCAAATGTGTATAACGCAAAAGCCGTAGCCTCTATTTTTACGGCAAAACAACGTCCGACATTTGACCCGCTGATATCGCATATCGCTGATATTGATTTTTTGCCACAATATGCACAAACAGATAGTAGAGTTATGGATTTAGCCAAACATTTTTGGCCAGGACCGTTAACTTTTGTACTAAAAAGAACCGACAACAATCCATCTCTTGATTTGGTTTGTTCAGGATTACCGCATATTGCGGTCAGAATGCCGAATCACCCTTTAGCTCTAAAGCTAATTGAACAATCAGGTGTTCCTATTGCTGCCCCGTCGGCCAATAAATTTAAATGTATATCTCCGACAACAGCTCAGCATGTTGCCGACGGATTAGCTAATGAGGTTGATATGATATTGGATGGTGGAGCTTGCAAAATAGGCGTTGAAACAACCATTATTGACCTGACCGGAAAGAAAATTGTTATTTTACGAGCAGGAGGTCTCAGTAAAGAAGATATTGAGGCATATACCGGCGAAGAAGTACTGGTTTCTTCGGGACACGCAAACTTACCATCTGCTCCGGGACAACTTTTGAAACACTATGCGCCAAAGCTTCCGATGCGCATTAATGTCAATGAAGACGATGTATCGGAAAATGAATTTTTTATAGGATTTGGCAACACTCCAAAGGCTCAACTCAACTTAAGTCCTTCAGCCAGTTTGGAAGAAGCTGCCGCCAATTTATTTGCATTTATGCGCTTAGCGGAAGCACAAAATGAATATAATTCTATTGCAATGGCTCCAATTCCCGAATACGGGTTGGGATTAGCAATAAATGATCGCATCCGCAGAGCAGCATATAAAGAATAATCTAAAAATAAACCCCGCTTCTGCGGGGCTTATTTTATTCTTCATCTTCAAAATTAATATCATCAGGCTCATTATCAAAATCATCATCTGCTTCAGGCATGTCGCTCTCAAGCAGTAAAGTATCATTTTCCATATTTTCAAGCTCTGATTTTTTACGACGACCACGACGTTTTTTGGTTGGAGACTTACGCTTCATAGCATCAATGATATAATGTCCGGCTATTTTATATAAGTCAACCAAATGATTATTATACATGTGGTCAGCCCCCTCAATCATAGCGTAATCAACAGACACATTGCGTTGAGTATTTAGGCGCTTTACCAAACTTGTTACGGTTGACGGGGTTACAATTTCATCTAAGCACCCCTGCGTAATTAATCCGGGGGCAGGACAAGGTGCCAAAAATGCAAAGTCTTTCTCATTTGCAGGAGGAGAAACTGCTATAAAATTATTGATATCCGGACGGCGCATTAACAATTGCAGTCCGATCCAGGCCCCAAAGGAGTATCCGGCAATCCAACATTGGCGAGCTTCCGGATTAACTGACTGTAACCAATCAAGAGCGGCCGTTGCATCTGCCAACTCACCAGGACCGTCTTCAAATTCCCCTTGAGAGCGTCCGACACTGCGAAAATTAAAACGCAGAACCGAAAAACCCAAATTTTGAAAACAACTGAATAAAGTATAGATAACCTTATTGTTCATTGTTCCACCATATTGGGGATGAGGATGTAAAATAAGAGCTACGGGAGCAGAAGGATTTTCACTTTGATGGTATCTTCCTTCCAAACGACCGGCGTGGCCATTAAATATAACTTCTGTCATTGCTTTAACCTAAAATTATAACTTTTTGTTATTATATTTGATAAAACTGTATAAATTGTTAATTTTTAGGGAATGTATCACAAAATGAACAAAATATTCAAGATGATTCTTTCAGACATTGATGCGGTCATAAAAAGAGATCCGGCAACCAACTCAAGATTAGAAGTTTTGTTGTGTTCCGCAGGATTGTGGGCCATTTTGGCGTATCGCGGTTGCCATTGGCTGTGGCAGCATAAGTGCAAATTGCCGGCAAGATTTATTGCTCAATTTGTAAGATTTCTTACCGGAATAGAGATTCATCCGGCATCGCGAATCGGAAAAAACCTTTGTATTGATCACGGGATGGGGGTTGTAATCGGTGAAACCGCCGAAATAGGGAATGATGTGACAATTTATCAGGGTGTTACTCTTGGTGGAGTCTGCGCCTTTGATGAGAAAGGAAAAATCACCAATAAAAGACACCCCTCCATCGGCAACAACGTAATCATCGGTGCCGGAGCGCAAGTATTGGGACCGATAAAAATCGGAGATAATGTAAAAATAGGTGCAAATGCCGTTGTTCTAAAAGATGTTGATGACAACCAGACCGTAATCGGCGTACCGGCACACACCTGCTCTAAGCATTCAAAACAAGCACAGCAATTTGTTGCGTATGGAATTTGCGCAGCGGATAAAGACCCTATTGAATGTAAAATCAGGAATCTTGAAAACGAAATAAAAAAACTTCGCAACAACAAGTTCTAAAAAGTAACATTTAACAATTTTGTAACTATTAATATGTTATTTTTTGTGGTATTATAATAATATGTAATTCCGACTTGGAGAGTGCTTATGTTTAGATATTCTCTTATATTTGGGGTATTAGGAACATTGCTGCTGCAATCAGATGTATCTGCTCAACTGCCTTCTGATCCGTGGAATATGCAGCCTAATAACGGTTATATGGGAAACAATGTTTCCAGTACGGATACAACAAAAGCCCCTACCTATAATAATGCGGATATTCTTCCGGTTGACCCATGGGCAACAGCAAGAGATAAAAGCGGAATTAAGACATGGCGCGGAAGCGGTAAACATGGAAAACTAAACTATATCGGAGAAGCAACAACTTACGGAACTGCATACGGACAAGAAATGATAGCTCCGGAAGTTAATCGGCATAATATGTTGGTTGCAACTCAACATTTACGAAATTTAGGCTATAAGATTCCAGTTTCTTATGATGACAAAATTAAAAATTTACCTTACGCATATACATCTCAATTAAGAGATGCTTACACAAGTTTAGGACACAATAACAATCCTCTGGATACGATGTTTTCAGGTTTCTTAGATATCGTAGAAAATGGTTCAGGTCTAGATATGGAAAATATACTGTTTAATACGATGAACATCTTATCAACCGACTAAACAAGGAGCAAGATCATGAAAAAAAGTAATCTGATAATCGGAGCATTTTTATTTACATGTTACAGTAGTTCACTTGCTCTGGCACAAGATGTCGCTCAACCTACTACCGAACAACCCGAAGTGACACCGATAAACCTAACGGTTGAGGAAAGTGAAGCAATAAAAAAAGAAACCAAAGATGTTATTGCTAACACCGTAAAACACTCTGATGAACGGGACAGAAAACGGCTTATGAATGTTATTGAAGATATGAAACGCAGAATGCACAAAAAATCAAACTTAAATCTTTCTCCGGAAGAAAGAAAAAAATACAGATCAAGACGAGTAAACTATAAAAATCCGGAAGATTTTAACAAATATCTGAATTCATTTTTTATGAACGATTTAGATAAAATAAATCCGCAACCTTTACAAGAGACAATAAAACAAAACGCTCCCGAAACAAAGAAATAGAAACAATGACTATATATCCTTGTATAATTTTAGTAGAGCCGCAAATGGCCGAAAATATAGGTATGGCCGCCAGAGCGATGATGAATTGCGGGCTTGCGGAATTGCGCTTGGTTTGCCCCAAAGATAACCATCTGTCAGATAAAGCTATTGCAGCATCTTCAAATGCAGAAAAAATATTATTTGATGCTAAAACATATAGTTCTACGGAAGAAGCGATTGCAGATTTACAATGGGTAGCGGCAACAACCGCAAGACATAGAGACCAAACCAAACCGATTATAAGCGCAGAATTTGCAGCCCAAAATATGGCTGATAAATCTAAAAAAATGCAAAAATGCGGTATTTTATTCGGACCGGAACGTACAGGTTTGACTAATCAAGATGTTTGTTTGGCCAATGCGATTATAAACATTCCCCTAAACCCTAAACATTGCTCACTGAATTTGTCGCAAGCGGTATTATTAATAGGTTACGAATTCTATAAAACTCAAAAAGAAATGACCGCACAAGTATTAGAAACCAATCATACGGAAATAGCAAGTAAAGACACAACCCTAAAATTCTGTGCTTTTTTAGAAAATCTGCTTAGTGATTGCGGAGCATTCAAACTGGAAGAAAAAAAAGAAAAAATGACCATAAATTTACGCAATATATTTATGCGTACACAACTTACCAAACAAGAAATTGACACTTTATATGGTGCGATAAAGCATATATATCGCAAATCATGATTTTATACATTCCCATTTATAAAAAACTTGTTTTATTTAATACAATTTTAGATTTTTAATGATTATATTAGTTGTTAGTTTCAATAATGGGATAATTTATTATGCATGTAGCAGAGATAATTAATACACCGGATTTAGTTTGGGGGCTTGATGCTAAAATAATCGCAGCGACAATTGTTATTATTGCCTATGTGATTTTATTTACCGAAAAAATAAATCGTGCGGTAGTTGCTTTATTAGGTGCTTCAGTAATGATATTTGCCGGTATCCTTACGCAAGCGCAGGCATTTCAAGGCATAGACTTCAACACTTTAGCATTGCTTATCGGGATGATGATGATTGTAGGCATCTGCGAAAAGACCGGGATGTTTCAATATGTAGCAATTTGGGGAACAAAAAAAGTTCATGCCAACCCGAGAGGAATTTTGATTGTCTTGGCTGTAGTTACGGCAGTGTTTTCAGCATTTTTGGACAATGTAACCACTGTTTTGCTGATTGTTCCGGTTACATTTCAAATTACCAAAAAACTCGGAATTCCCGTATATCCATTTCTTTTAGTAGAAATATTTGCTTCTAATATAGGAGGCACTGCCACTCTTATCGGAGACCCTCCAAATATTCTTATCGGCTCTGCTCTCAATCTGTCTTTTATGGACTTCTTAAGAGAACTTACTCCGATTGTTATTTTATGTATGTTGATAGTTATTTCTATTTTTGACTTTTTCTTCGGCAGACGTTTGATATCTACAATGCAACGTCGGCAGAAAATCATGCAAATGAATGCAGCAGACAGTATTACGGATATGAAACTGCTTATAAAATCATTGGTAATTTTGTTTGCGGTAATAATCGGGTTTGTCAGTGCCGAGCATTTTCATATTGCCAACGGAACAATAGCAATGGCCGGCGGTGCTTTATTGTTATTGCTATATACATTAGGGAATAAACATGATGAACGGGATCATAAGGTTGAACAGATTTTTGCAATTGTAGATTGGACAACTATTTTCTTTTTTGCAGGTTTATTTGTGATAGTATATGGTTTGGAAGTTACCGGTGTTTTAGCAATGCTAGGACATAAATTTATAGAATTTACGGAAGGCAGTATCAGCAAAGCAAGCCTTTTGATTATTTGGGTATCAGCAGTTGTATCAGGTGCTATTGATAATATTCCGTTTGTAGCAACAATGATACCTATGCTCAAATCTATGGAAGTTGCTTTAGGTGGCAGAGAAACTATGATGCCGGTATGGTGGGCATTATCATTAGGTGCTTGTTTCGGAGGAAATGCGACCTTAATAGGAGCATCTGCCAATGTTATTGTTGCAGGAATGGCTGCAAGACAAGGCAGTCCGATAAGCTTTTTGGGTTTTATGAAGTGGTCTATTCCTATAACCTTAATTACGGTAGCCTTTGCAACTGTATATGTATATATCCAATATTTTGTGATGTAATAAAAAAGCCACTCTTTATAGAGTGGCTTGAATTTTATTTTCCTAATCCCCCAAGAGGATTATATTGCCCTACTCCGCCGAAGTATTTGCGGAAGAAACCTTGTTTTTCTCCCGGAGCGGCGGTTTCATCTTCGTGTACATTAACTTCTGCACCACAATTTTTATCAAGGCGAGAAATTTCGGTTACCTTGCCTTTATCATCAAAACGAATGGTTAAAATATCTCTTTTAACCTCCGAAGGAGCAAAAAAAGCCACACGTTTAATATCAGATGACATATAAAGCCACGTGTTTTTATCTAAAGATACAACAGAAGACGGAGCGCCCAAAACTTGCATTACTTTGTTTTGATTATCTCCGACGGCAATTTGCGCAATGCGTTCTTCTGAAGGCATATTGCCGTTGTGACTGACAAACCACTCATTTGTTTTGTCGGTAGAACAAGATGCCAAAAACAAGCAAACAACACTACTTAAAATTAATTTGGGAGTTGACATTTATAGCTCCTTAAAGATATTTTATGAATATAAACTTTAACTTTTATATCACAGGGAAAATATTTATGCAAAATCTTTTTTCTTATCCTCTACAAGTTGAAGATATCGGCAGCGGAAACAAAACCTATAAAATTAAAGCAAATGAAAAACAACTTGCAGAAATAAAAAATCTTTTAAAACTTGATGATATATTGCGTTTTGAAAGTACTTTAGAACTTAAGTTTAATAAAAAAATGCACAGGATTGATATAAAAGGTTTTGTTGATGCAGATGTTGTGCAAACAAGTGTTATAAGTTTGGAAAAATTTACCAAAAACTATCATCCATCATTTGATATATTTTTTGATACCGAACTGACTTACAATCAATTGCGAGAATTGGAATTTGATTTTGATAGTGAAATTCCCGATATAATTGAAAACGGCAAAATTGACCTTGCGGAAATAGCTATGGAACAATTAGCTTTGGTTTTAGATGATTTTCCGCGCCAAGAAGGAGAAATATTTTCATTCAAATCAGAATTTGATGAAGAAACGACTCAACAAAATAATCCTTTTGCAGCTTTATCAAAACTGAAGAAATAAAAAAAATTCTTGCAAAAGTATAAAATATTGGGTACAAGAAGTTCAGAATTTCGCAAAAAAGACATTTTATTTAGTTGATTTTAAAAACTAAATGGTTTATGAATGTCTGCTGAATCGTTTAATCAACATTAATTGTAGAGTATAAAAAAATGGCTACACCTAAAAAGAAAACAACTCAATCTCGTCGCAATATGCGCCGTTCTCATGATGCTCTTAAAGCTAATGCTTATATGGAGTGTCCGAACTGCGGAGAACTTAAAAAACCTCATAACGTTTGCCCGTCTTGCGGACAATATGATGGTAAAGAGGTTGTTCTCAAAAAAGCTGCTGACGCAGAGTAATTTTTATCATTTGCCTCAGACTTAGGTCTGAGGCTTATTATCTTTATTTGTTATTAATTGGAGCAGGTTTTGTCTATGAATAATAATCTGGTCATTTCAATTGACGCAATGGGTGGAGATAAATCTCCCCGAGTCGTAATTGAGGGATTGGCTATTGCTGCCAAAAAAAATCATGATATTCGCTTTATATTATTTGGCGATGAAGCTAAGGTTTCCCCTATTCTCAATCAATATCCTGACTTAAAAAAAGTTTGTGAATTACGCCATACCAATGAAATGGTTCATAATGAAGATAAACCGTCTCAAGTGATTCGTAATCGTAATACCAGTATGTATATGGCTATTGATGCCGTACGTAAAGGAGAAGCTCAAGCTGTTGTATCTGCCGGAAACACCGGTGCATTGATGGCAATATCAAAACTTGTTCTAAAAACAATTCAAAAAATTCATCGGCCTGCCATTGTCAGCATTATGCCGCATTATAACGGTAAATATGTAATGCTTGACTTGGGTGCCAATACAGAATGTAGCGCAATCAATTTAGCAGAATTTGCGCTGATGGGCGATATTTTGGCTCGTCATGCACTGGGAATAGAAAAACCTCG
This sequence comes from Alphaproteobacteria bacterium, assembly GCA_017457005.1. Classification (GTDB taxonomy): domain Bacteria; phylum Pseudomonadota; class Alphaproteobacteria; order RF32; family CAG-239; genus CAZU01. The sequence goes on from JAFTII010000013.1 coordinate 21,921, forward strand.
TGTTGCTTTATTAAATATCGGCGCAGAGGAAATGAAAGGAAAAGAAGAAATCCGTCAAGCTGCTCAGTTAATTAAAAACTCCAGTATGAATATAGATTTTAGAGGTTATATTGAACCTCATGAAATCCCTAACGGAGTTGCTGATGTTATTGTATCAGACGGATTTACCGGCAATATAGCATTGAAATCAACCGAAGGAACAGCAAGACTGGTTATCAAAATGGTTAAAAATGCCATTAAAGATTCTTTTTTGGCAAAAATCGGTTTACCTTTCATGTTAGGTGTGATTTTAAAAATCAAAAAAACTATGGATCCGCGTTTATATAACGGCGCAATGTTTGTCGGTCTCAACGGTTTGTCCGTCAAAAGCCATGGTGGAACAGATGCTTTAGGGTTCTCAGTTGCCGTTAATAATGCAATAAGCTTGGTCAGACGCAATTTTGTTTCTACTATTCGTGCTGAAGTAGAAAAAATTGATTTAGATGAACTCTCTCAGGAAGCAATTTATGATGTCTATTAGTTCTAAAATTACCGGTTACGGGCATTGTGTTCCTTCCAAAAGTCTTACCAATGATGACTTGTCTAAAATTGTAGATACCAATGATGAATGGATATCTACTCGTACCGGTATAAGATCTCGGTATATTGCCGAAAATGAAACAACTTCTGATTTGGCCGCAAAAGCCGCACAAATGGCTCTTAAAAATGCAAATATATCCGCTCAAGATATTGATTTGCTTGTTTTGGGTACAATCACTCCTGATTATACTACTCCATCAGCTGCTTTGGTTACTGCCAAAAAGATTGGAATAAAAGAAGGTGTACCGGCATTTGATGTATCAGCCGCCTGCTCCGGTTTTGTATATTCATTAACTATGGCTGATAATATGATCAGACTTGGACAAGCCAAAAATGCGCTGGTTATAGGAGCCGAAACACTTTCAAAAATTACCGATTGGTCTGATAGAGGTACTTGTGTGTTGTTTGGTGACGGAGCCGGAGCTGTTGTCTTGCAAGCTACAGAAAATGAAGATGAAACCGGTGTATTATCTACTAAAATTTTTGCAGCGTGTGATTATGTTGATAATCTCAGAACCAATGGCGGTGTATCAACAACCAAACAAGCCGGTTACATTACCATGGACGGTAAAGAAGTATTTAAATATGCCGTAAACGCTTTAGCAGCCGGTGCTGATGCTGCTTTATCAATTGCAAAATTATCTGCTGATGATGTTGATTGGCTGTTGCCTCATCAGGCTAACATCAGAATCATTGATGGAACTGCCCAAAAAATGGGATTTGATAAGTCTAAAGTGTTAACCAATATTGCTAACCATGGAAACACTTCTGCGGCTTCTATTCCCTTAGCGTTATCTCAAAAAGTTAATGACGGAACCGTGAAAAAAGGCGACATTGTGCTTCTGACATCTATGGGAGCCGGATTTACTTGGGGCGGAGCAGTAATAAAAATCTAAAATTTTGAAAAAAATTGTGGATTAGCTATTGCCTAAACAATGTTTTTAGTATAAATGTTTTTCAATAAATTTAATGAAATTAAATGTTTAACCAAAGAGGATAAAAAATGAAAACTATTACTCGTGCTGATGTGGCTGAAACCATTTATGAAGAAATCGGACTGTCAAGAAAAGATTCTAATGACATTTTAGATATGATTTTGGATGAAATTGTTAGCGATTTGAGCAATGGTAATGACGTTAAACTATCTTCTTTCGGTACGTTTTCTTTGCGTGACAAAAAAGCTCGTTCAGGTCGTAATCCCAAAACAGGTGTGGAAGCTGTTATTACTCCGCGTCGGGTTATATCTTTTAAGCCATCTCAAACAATGCGTAAAGATATTAACGCATAGTTTTTTAAGGTAAGCTAAATGCCGGTTAATAAAAGTAAAGCAGCGTTCAGAACAATTGCCGAGGTTGCTGAGGAGCTTGGAATCGCTACTCACGTATTACGCTTTTGGGAAACTAAATTTGATCAGATTAAGCCCATGAAGCGTAGCGGTGGGCGCCGATATTATCGTCCTGATGATGTGGAAATAATTAAAACCATACAGCACTATCTTTATGAGCGCAGATATACTATTGAAGGGGTGCAGAAACTCTTTAAGCGCAAAGGTGTAAAAAATTTGGTAGGAGAAGAAATCCAAAAGGATTTTTTTGAAGCCCATCAAATTGAACTTGATGCTCCTACTCTTGACTTGATTACTTCTTTGCAACAACAATTAGAAAATATGAAACAAGAATTGGCTGATGCCTTGAAAAAATCTCAAGAATAAACAAACAACCTGCAAACTGAAGTTTGCAGGTTGTTTGTTTAGAGCTTAAAGTACAATGGTGTATCGTACCGTTTAATGACATCATCAACGAAACTAGAGAAATTGGCCTTCCAAATAGCCATTGATCCTACTCCTTTTGGCGGATAATTCTTGTTATACCAGTGAATAACATCATACTTCATAAAAGAGATCCGATTGTTTATTTCCGATAAAAAATCTGCACTCAATAATGCTATCTGCAAGTTGGTTGACTTCAAATATATACAGAACATTTTTTTGGTTTCTGTAATATCATATCCGGTAAAATACTTGATTTCCGTACAAAGTGCCAAAACAGCATAAATAGAAGTATAGGCAGTCATCTCTACCTCTTCAGGAGCGCCTTGCTTTTTGAGAATTGATCTCAGCATGTTCCTATATTGTTTATAAGGATTAGGATAACAAACTTTTCTTTGACGTTTCCACCTGGCAAACTCCTTATAAACAGGTATAAGCTCTGGACACTCAAGTCCTATAACATCTTCAGCATCTCTACCGGCAAAAAGATCATTATAAAGTCCGTGCGTTCCGCATTTGAACTCCAAACTCATTTCTGTAGGAGATACATCCGGAAGATTAAATGCTGCAAGCAGCAGTTTTTCGGTATTTACTTTTATCTTCATAATTATTTTAATAAGATTATTAATAATAGGTAATTAGCGGGTAATATAGTTTAAGAGAAACAAAAAAGCAATCAAAATTTTAGTAACTAAAATACAAAAACCGCAGATTAGATATCTGCGGTTTTGATTATCCCTTCAAATAATACGGGATATTAAACTTTTTTTGAAGTTCTTCAAGTTTTGTATTAATAGCCATTTGGGCTTTAAAAACTTGAACAGGATTATTAAGAAATTCTTGTTTGCTCTCACAGAAACTATTCTTAACAGTATCCCACCAATTTTTGAATTCAAATGCCATATCTTTTAAAGGATACGTATAAGAGTTCATAAAATTGGTTGCCAATTCTTCAGTCGGCAAATGTGAATTGCTTTGATGATAAAAGTCAACCACCGTCTGATAAGCGTATCCGGGGAGATCTTTAATGCCAGTAATCAGAACTATCGCAGTTCTAAGCGAATATTGTCCATTGATTTCTGATAGTTCCGGCAAATTACAGGCCTGCGCAATTTGAAAGGCCAATTCATGTGCTTTAGAATAGTACAAACTATATTGCTCTCGCCCATGATTGACAATTTCGCTAAAAGTGTACAGCCCCATGATAAGATCAGAATTGCCAGATCCAATAACATCCATAATAGTATAGCTATCAGGGATAAGGTCATTCATCAGGTTGAGATGAGTGAATTTGGCTTCACGATCAAAATTTACACCGGAAAAAAAGAGTTCCAAATGATCATTAACCGGTAGTTGAGCATTAAGCATCATTAGCTCTAAAGTTTTTACTTTCATGATATTTATTTTAATAATTTGATAATTGTATAATATTGGGTATTTTTTATCCTTAAATTCACTAAAAATCAAGTTCATTTTAGAAAAAACCTGTTGCATAAAAAAAATATTGTGTTAGTGTGTGGCTTGATTAATGATATTAATTATTTATCGGGACGTAGTTCAGTCTGGTAGAGCGCATGCATGGGGTGCATGAAGTCGGAGGTTCGAATCCTCTCGTCCCGACCAGATATAACAAACCCTACCCTTGTGGTGGGGTTTTGTTGTATTTGGATTGGGATGCAGAATTTGAACCTCCGAGA